>JBGPIX010000068.1:0-18363 GCA_041485085.1 Candidatus Acidiferrum sp. | reverse complement strand
TGCGGAAACCCCTGCCAAATCGCAGTAGCGGCTTCGATCTTCGCCGGATAGGACAAAGGGCACGAGCCCGGGCTTGGTCGCCACGATCTTCAAGCCGAATTGGCGCGCCAACTCGTACCCGAAAGCCGTCGCGCCCATTTTTGGGATCGATAGTCCGCCGGTCGCGACCACGAGGATGGGCGCTCGAAATTCGCCGGATGCGGTGCGTACAACGAACTCTTCGGCGCGCCGCACTTCCTGGATGCGGCTCTGTAGAAAAGTTTGCACACCTGTCTCACGGCACTCCGATTCCAGCAAGTCGATGATGTCCTGCGCGGAACGGTCGCAGAAGAGTTGCCCCAACGTTTTCTCATGGTACGGAATGCGATGCTTCTCGACTAGCGCGATGAAGTCCGCGGGCGTGTAGCGGGCCAGCGCGGATTTCGCGAAGTGTTCGTTCGCGGAAATAAAATTATCCGGCCGGCAATGAAGGTTGGTGAAATTGCAGCGGCCTCCGCCGGAGATCAAAATCTTCTTCCCGATGCGATCGGCATGTTCAAGCACGGCAACGCGTCGCCCGCGCTTACCGGCCTCCATCGCGCAGAAGAGTCCCGCAGCCCCGCCGCCGAGAATCAGAGCGTCAAATTTGTGAATCAAGAATAAATCTCGCTTGTGCCCGAATTTGCCGTTCGCTGAGTTTCCGTCGCCATCACTCTCAAGGTTAAACTATGTGCAGGAGAAGACCGAGAAAATTGCCTCCGATTATTAGCGCGCAAGGACTATCGAAGAGATACGGCGTCGCGCCGCTCTTTCAGAACATTTCGTTTACCGTTTCCGAACGCGATCGCATCGGCGTGATTGGCCCCAACGGTTCCGGCAAGTCGACGTTACTGGAGATGCTCATCGGCCGCGTCAAGCCGGACAGCGGCGATGTAGCGATTCGCAAGGGGACTCGGCTGAGCTACGTCGCGCAGATCTCGGAGTTTGCGCCGGGCGTGACGATTCGCTCCGTCATACAAAGCGCTCTGGAACGCTCGGCCATTCCTGAATCAGAACGCGCCTCCCGTTTTGCTGAGACGCTGGGCCGCGCGGGCTTTGTGGATCTCGACGTGCAAGCTGCGACGCTTTCCGGCGGTTGGCGCAAGCGTCTCGCAATTGCCGAAGCTCTAGTGGAGGCGCCGGACATTTTGCTGCTGGATGAACCCACTAACCATCTCGACCTCGCCGGGATTCAATGGCTCGAATCCATTCTGCGGAATGCTCCGTTTGCTTGCGTGGTGGTCAGCCACGACCGCTACTTCCTGGAAAACGTCGTCAATGAAATGGTGGAACTCAATCGCGCCTACGAGGATGGCGCGCTGCGCGTGAGCGGAAATTACAGCGCCTTCCTGGAAGCAAAGGAAGAGTATCTGCACGCGCAGAAAAAACGCCAGGAATCCCTGGAGAACCGTGTGCACACGGAACTCGAATGGCTTCGCCGCGGACCCAAGGCGCGAGCCACCAAGGCAAAGGCGCGAATCGATAAAGCTCACGAAATGATCGGCGAACTCTCGGAGATGAATGCGCGCAGCCGCACCGCCAGCGCCGAAATCGATTTTTCCGCGACGAACCGGAAGAGCAAGCAGCTCATCACTCTCGAGGGAGTTTCCTTCGGCGTTGGCAGCCGCACGCTCTTCAAAGACATCCACTTCAGTGTCACCTCAGGCATGCGCGTAGGGCTGGTTGGCCCGAACGGTAGCGGCAAAACGACGCTGCTTCGACTCATGCGCGGAGATCTCAAACCGGAATCCGGCAAGATTCGCCGCGCCGAAGGCTTGCGAATTGTCTACTTCGACCAGAATCGCGAACTTGATCCGGACATTACATTGCGCCGGGCGCTCGCGCCGGACAGCGACGCGGTGATTTATCAGGAGCGCGTGATTCACGTCGCTTCTTGGGCGGAGCGATTTTTGTTTTCGGCTGAAAATTTGAACCAGCGCGTCGGCCGGCTTTCCGGCGGCGAACGCGCGCGCGTTTTGATCGCTCAACTCATGCTGCAACCCGCGGACGTTTTGCTGCTCGACGAACCGACCAACGATCTCGATATCCCCACGCTGGAAATCCTGGAAGAGAGCTTGCTCGAATATCCCGGCGCGCTGGTGCTGGTCACCCACGACCGCTTCATGTTGGATCGCGTCTCGACCATCGTGGTCGGCCTCGATGGTTTTGGCGCCGCGGAACGTTTTGCGGATTACTCCCAATGGGAAGCCTGGCAGCGTGCGCAGTTAGCAGCGGCCGCATCCAATTTAGCAGATGGAAATCGGCGTCCGCCCTCCGCCGGAGATGGGGCTCCCCGCGCCGCCGCAAAAAAGAAACTTTCCTATGCCGAGAGCCGTGAATTCGCCACCATCGAGGACCGCATCCACGAAGCAGAGCGAGACCTCCAAGCCAAGCGTGCCGCCCTGGAAGATCCCGCCATCACCAGCGATCGGATGAGCCTTCAGAACGCCTGCACTCAATTGGACGAAGCGCAGAAATCCGTGGACACGCTTTACGCGCGCTGGGCCGAACTCGAACAGAAGCAGGCCTGACTATTTTCCAAGCAGACTCTTCCAGCGCACCCAGGCGTCGGCACGCGCCTTCTTGTCCGCATCTTTTGCATCCGGCGCTTCACCGGCACGCATGAAGCCGTGTCCCGCGCCATCGTAGGTCACTGGGTCGAAAGTTTTGCCCGCGGCCTTCATCTGCGCGATGGCATCGGGGATCATGGCGCCAATGCGAGCGTCATTTCCCGCAAAGAATCCGTAAACCGGCGCCTTGATGTGTACCATCGCATCCTTCTCGGGCGGCCCACCGTAAAAAACAAAGGCGGCTGCTAGATCTCCTCGGTTGGTCGCAAAACGGAAGGTCTGACTGCCGCCCCAGCAAAAGCCGCCGACGAAGAGCTTGCCATTCGAAGCAGGGATTTTCATCGCGTAATCCGCCGCAGCATTCAAATCGGCGGTCACCTGATCCGGATTCAGATGGCTTACCGCTTCAAATGCCTTGCCCTCGGCAAAATCGCTGCTGCGGCCGCCGTTCGGACCCATCCCAGAAAGAAGATCGGGCGCAACCGCGATGTAACCCGCCGCGGCAACTTGGTCCGCCAAATCCTGCACCCAGTCCGTCATGCCAAAGATCTCGTGGATGATAAGCACAACGGGAGTCTTGCCTTTCGATTCGGGGTAGACGACGAAAGTTTCGACCGAACGGCCATCATGCTTGATGGTGACCCACTCGCGGTGGCGCGGAGACTTTTCGAGCGTCGCGCGTGCCCAGTCTTGTGCCGAAGCGATTTGCGCGGCGCATAGAATCATCAGAAAAATCAAAGTGATGCGTTTCATGGTGTGGTTTCTCCCTCAGAGAACTTGTCGGCCGGGTACAAACAAGAAAATGCTCGTTAAGAACGAATCGCATTGTAATGCTGCCCAGCGAGTCTCGCAAGACCGGGCACCGGCTTTGGTTCTCCCGTTCCTGCGTTGACACACCTGCAGGCGTCCGCTACGCTTTTAAGTTTACTCAGCTCGAATTAACGCATCTGAGAGGAACGGACAAACCGCCGCATGGCTGAAGAAAAGCTTCCTACCCGCGCACAAGATTTTTCCGAGTGGTACAACCAGCTGGTCCTGAAGGCGCAGCTCGCCGATTACGCGCCGGTGCGCGGCTGCATGATCGTGCGGCCTTATGGCTGGGCGCTGTGGGAAAACATCCAGCAGGCGCTTGATCGCCGGTTTAAGGCCACCGGTCACCAAAACGTAGCGTTTCCTCTGCTCATCCCACGCAGTTTCATCGACAAGGAAAAGCATCACGTGGAAGGGTTTTCACCCGAACTCGCCGTTGTCACCATCGGCGGCGGGGAAGAACTCGCAGAGCCTCTGGTGATTCGTCCCACTTCGGAAACCATCATCGGCCACATGTGGTCCAAGTGGATCCAGTCGTACCGTGACCTGCCAGTGTTGATGAACCAGTGGAATAGCGTGGTGCGCTGGGAATTGCGCACGAAACTTTTCCTGAGGACACTCGAATTTTATTGGCAGGAAGGCCACACCGCGCACGCGACTCGCGAAGAGGCCGAAGCCGAAACGCTTCAGATGCTGGATACCTACGCGGACTTCGCCATCAACGACGCTGCAATTCCAGTGATTCCCGGGAAGAAGTCCGAAGCCGAAAAATTTGCCGGCGCGCATACCACCTACGCCATCGAGGCCATGATGGGCGACGGCAAAGCGCTGCAATCGGGCACGTCGCACTTCCTGGGGCAGAATTTCGCCCAAGCCTTTGAGGTCAAATACCTCGACCAGAACGGCCAACTGCAGCATTGCTGGACCACGTCGTGGGGACTCTCCACGCGCATCATCGGCGCGATTATCATGGTCCATGGCGACGATCAAGGGCTGGTCCTGCCTCCCAAGCTTGCGCCGTATCAGGTCGTCATCGTCCCCATTTTCAAAACGGACGAAGAAAAGGCGTCTGTCCTCGACATCGCACGCAAATTAAAGGCCGACCTGGTCAAGGCCAACATCCGCGTCACTCTCGATGAACGCGAAGGCCAGAGTCCTGGCTGGAAATTCAACGATTGGGAGATGCGCGGAGTGCCTCTGCGGGTGGAACTTGGCCCCAAGGATGTCGCCAAACAAGCCGCCGTCCTCGCGCGCCGCGATCGTCCGGGCCGGGAAGGAAAGATCAGCGCTTCGCTCGCCGATCTGCCCACCACCATTGAAAAGATGCTGGCCGAAATCCAGCAATCCTTGCACGACAAGGCTCTGGCTTTCCGCAAGAGCAACACGCACGACGCGAAGACCTACGGTGACCTGAAGAAAGCAGTCGAGAATGGCTTTGCCTTCTCCTTCTGGTGCGGAAGCGCCGACTGCGAAGCCAAAATCAAGGAAGAAACCCGTGCCACCATGCGCTGCATCCCCCTGGAACAGGAGGGTGGAAGCGGGAATTGCGTTTATTGCTCCCAGCCAGCCACCTCGCGCGCAATCTTCGCACGGGCCTACTAGCCCCGTTTCTTTCCGGGAACATCTCCCGCGCCAATTTCTCGACACTCGTTCGCGCGGATGCTAGCGTTAGGAAGTGGGGGAATCACGCATCGCCGTTCCCACCCGCAGGTCTTTGCGGCACGGACGGCCCGTGGGGAGATGAATCTAGTGCATCTTGAAGGTAGTCGAGTTCGCCAAGCGCCAGCGCACCGCCGCTCCGAACAAGGGGCGGGCAAGCTCAAAACCGTTGTTGCCCTTGCGATTGTACTGCTCATCATCTATTCCGCGGTCAAGATCGTGCCGGCATACATATCGGATTATCAGCTCTCCGACAAAATGCAGGAGCAAGCGCGCTTTGCGGTTGTGAATCGCTACTCCGAAGAGCAGATTCGCGACAATGTTTTCAAGGTCGTCCAGGACTTGGAAGTTCCCGCCAAGCGCGACGACATCAAGGTGTCCGCAAGCAATGCCATCGTGAAGATCTCGATGGAATACACCGTTCCCGTGGACTTGTTCTTCTACCACCTGGATCTTCATTTTGCTCCGTCCAGCGAGAATAAGGCTCTCATCTGAGGTATCGTTGCTATACCCACCCGACCACGATTCTTCGTTGGCAACCTGGCTTCGGGGAACGCCGGCTTTCCCAGAGAGCGGTCTTGCGGGACAATAGAGGTTCAGCCCTCGGGAGCTAACGCTTGCGCATCCGCGTTCAAAAGGGATTTTTTACTTCAGTCATCGGCCTGACGATCTTGGGCACCATTTTTGCCCTTTTTCTGGTCGCCGGCGGAATTTTCACCTACTACTACATCAAGTACTCTCACATCATCGATGCGCGCCTCTCCGGCAACGTGCTGCAGAACACCACCCAGATCTTTTCCGCCCCGGAACATATCTCTGCCGGCCAGGCCTGGGGGCCGGAAGATCTGACCGCGTATCTGACGCGTGTGGGATATCGCCCGCTGCAAGATGCCAGCTCCATCGGACAGTTCACCGTACAGAACAACACCGTCGACATCCGGCCTTCAAAACTGTCCTATTTCGCGGGAAACAATGCTCTGGCCGTTCAATTCCGCGGGAAGAGCATTCGCTCCATCAAACCGCTTGCCGGCGGCACCGAGATGGATACTGCGGAGATCGAACCGGAACTCATTACCAATCTCTTCGACAGTGCCCGTGAGAAGCGGCGCCCCGTGCGCTACGAAGACTTGCCGGTCATGCTGGTGGACGCCATTCTTTCCGCCGAAGACAAGCGCTTCTTCGAGCACGGCGGTTTTGACTTCATCCGCATCGTGGGAGCGGCGTGGGCCGACCTGCGGCACACCAGCGCGCACTACCAGGGTGCCAGCACCATCACCATGCAAGTGGCGCGCACGTTCTTTCTCTCCACCGATCGCACCTGGCGGCGCAAACTGGCCGAAGCCATGATTTCCATCGAGCTCGAGCAGCGCTTCAACAAGCAGCAAATCTTCGAGCTGTATGCCAATGAAGTTTACCTGGGCAATCGCGGGAGCTTTGGCATTCGCGGATTCTCCGAGGCCAGCGTCGCCTATTTCGGAAAGGATTTGAGGCAGCTGGCGCTGCCGGAATGCGCGTACCTTGCGGGCATCATCCGCGCGCCGAACTACTATTCGTCGGCCGACCGTCACCCGGAACGCGGAGTTCAGTCGCGCGATCGCGTCCTGACGCAAATGCTTGACAATAAGTACATCAATGCGCAGGACGTTCTGGATGCAAAAGGCGCGCCGCTAAAAATTATCCGCACGTCGATTTCTGGCAGCGAAGCTCCTTATTTCATCGACATGGTGAAGGATCACCTGCTCGACAAGTATTCCGAGAACGAACTGCTCAGCGAGAATTTCCGCGTATATACGACGCTTGACCCCGCCCTCCAGCGTGCCGCCGCAGCCGCCGTCGATGCCGGGATGAAGAATGTCGACTTACTCTTACAAAAGAAGTACGACAAGTGGAAAAAGGAGCTGGCCAAGAAGGGAAGCAACGAGCCGATTCCGCAGGCCCAAGTCGCGCTGGTCGCGCTCGACCCGCGGACCGGTGAAATCAAAGCAGTGATTGGCGGCCGCGATTACGGACAGAGCCAGCTCAATCACGCTCTGGCGCATCGCCAGCCCGGCTCGGTGTTCAAACCCTTCGTTTATGCCGCCGCGTTCGACAATGCCGTTGATGGCGTGCAGCCCGTCATCACCCCCGCCACCACCATCGACGACGAGCCCACGACGTTTGAATTCGACGGCAAGGAATACACCCCGAATAACTATGGCGAAAGATTCATGGGCCGTGTCACGGTGCGCGACGCGCTCACGAATTCTCTCAACGTCGCTACCGTCAAAGTCGCCGAGCTCATCGGCTACGGCCGCGTCGTGCAAGTCGCCCGGAAAATGGGCCTCGGTACGAACATTCAGCCGACGCCGGCGGTCGCGCTCGGCGCCTATGAAATGACCCCCATCGACGTTGCCGCAGGGTACACGACCTTTGCCACCATGGGCACGCGCGCCGAGCCGCAGTTTCTCCGCATCGTGGTCAACTCGGACGGCACACCACTCGAAAAGTTCACGCCGCAAACTCGGCCAGCTCTGGACCCCCGAGTCGCATTCCTGGTTGACAGCCTGTTGAAAGACGTTCTGAACAAGGGCACCGGCGCCGGCGTCCGCGCGCGCGGATTCACCCTGCCCGCGGCTGGAAAGACCGGCACTTCCCGTGACGGCTGGTTCTCCGGCTTCACCTCGAATCTCCTTTGCGTGATCTGGATCGGTTTCGACGACAATCGCGACCTAGGTCTGCCCGGCGGCGCGGTGGCCGCGCCGATCTGGGCGGATTTCATGACCCGTGCCACCGCGCTTGCGCAATATCGCGATGTAAAGGATTTTACGATGCCGGATGGCGTGCAATCCGTGATCATCGATCCGGATACCCTGCAACTCGCCACCGCCAACTGTCCTACGACCCGCGAAGAAGTCTATGTAGCAGGGTCGGCGCCCACAGTCTATTGTGAGGTCCATGGAGGCCACGCTTCCACGGGTTCTGTCCTCTCCCGTGTTTTTGGGGGCGAGCCCAAAGCGCCGCAACTGGATGCCAATGGGCAGCCCATCACGCCCTATGATTCCAACCGGCCGCCCAATGCCACTGGCCAAGGGCCGGCAGATCCCTCGGCGGACTCCGGCGAAAAGAAAAAGAATCCTTTACAGAAGATTTTTGGTATCTTTGGGGGTAAGAAGAAGGAACCCGACAAGGCTAAGCCACAGCAACAGCCTCCGCCGGAGAAGGGAGATTCGCCATGACCCGTATTCGATTGGCGTTTCCTGCGGTTGTTCTCCTCCTCACTCTCTCAATTTCGTCCGCAGGGCAGAGTCTTGTTGAGACCCCAGGTGTTCCCGTGGTGCCCAGGTCGGTACAATCGCAAGCACAAACCCCAGCACAATCGCCCGCAGAATCCTCGGTTATCGTTGTGAAGCCAGGACTGACCGAAGAACAGCTTGCCGATCTTTACATGGCGCGCAAAGAATTTCGAGAAGCGGCACTTTCCTATAAGCGGCTTGCCGATCAGAATCCCCAGAATCCGGTTTATCTCAATAAGCTTGGCATCGCGCTGCATCAGCAGGCAGCCTTGGGGGCTGCCCTGAAGTATTACGAACGGGCGTCGAAGGTTGATCCGACCTACGCCGACGCGCAAAACAATATCGGCACGATCTGGTATCAGCGCAAGAAGTACGGGCGGGCCATCAAGGCCTATCAAAAGGCGATCAATATTCGCGGTGATATGGCTGTCCTCTACAGCAATCTCGCGTATGCCTACTTCGGCGACAAAAAGTACCAGGAGGCCATCTCCTCCTTCCGGCAGGCTCTGGCGTTGGACCCGCAGCTCTTCGAGCACAGCAGCTCAAGGAGCGGGTCGATTCTCCAGGATCGTTCCGTTGGCGACCGCGGCCGATTCTATTTCCTGCTCGCGAAATCGTTCGCGGAAGCAGGTAACCTGGAGCGCTGCCTGATTTACTTGCGCAAAGCCAAGGACGAAGGCTACAAAGAACTTTCGGCAGTGAAAACCGATCCCTCCTTCGCGGCGGTCGTGAAGGATCCTGCAATACAAGAGGTCTTGGCTCCCAAGCCTCCCGACGCCCCGCAACCCTGAGCCTGTTTCGATTCGTCGATCTTAGATTCGCTCCGCGCGTCCGCCGCAAACGAGCCCTTGTGTCTGATACAATGAAATGGACATGGGGCGACCTTTCCTCAGCCCGCGAATTCTAGTCTCACTCTTCGTCATCCTGATTTTTGGAACTATTCCGGTTACCGCGCAACAATCTCCTGCCTCTCCGCGCGCCGGATCAGCGGCTGCCTACCAGCAGGGGATTTATCTGGTTTTTCCCTTTGAAAATGCGAGCGCCTCTCCACGCTTGGATTGGTTGAGCGAGGGCCTGGAGGAGTTGACCATCCAGCGCTTGTCGGCAGCCAGGGAACAAGTGTATTCGCATGAAGGACGGGCGGTCGAACTGGAACGGTCCGGCCTGCCGCGCTCCTCCAAACTCAGTCGCGCAACCATGCTGCATGTTGCGGAAGACCTCGACGCGGATTTTGTTGTCTTTGGCAGATTCACCGCAAATGGGACCTCGCTCACCATCGAGTCACAAATCTTAAAGGTGAGTCCGGCGCACTTGCTGCCGGTGTTGCGGGAGACCGGAACGTTGGATTCGCTCATGGACCTGCATGCCAGGCTGGTTTGGCGAATGCTCTCCGCCAACGATCGCAACCACCCGCTGAGCCTTGCCGAGTTCACGAAACTTCAGCGTCCGTTGCGCCTCGACGCGTTTGAACATTACATTCGCGGATTGCTGGCCACCGAAGATGACGCGCGTTTGCGCGAACTGCGAGAAGCGGCGCGCCTCGAACCGGAATGGCCCGAGCCTGATTTTGCTCTTGGCGAAGTCTATTTCGCCCGGCGCGACTGCGATTCCGCGCTGCCCTGGTACGCGCGAGTTCCAAAAACTCACGACCGCCATGTAGAGGCCGTCTTCGCCACGGCCGTTTGCCAGCTTCTCCTCGGCCAGCCAGACCACGCGGAGGAGTTGCTCACTTCGTTGCAAGAGACCATGAAGAACAACGGAGTATTTGGCGCGGACCTGCCGGAGATTCTGAATGATCTGGCGATTGCGCGAGCCCGGCAGGGCAAGACGGCTGCGGCGCAAACCGATTTTCGCCGCGCGGCCGAACTGGAGCCCGGCGAGGACGATTATTCGTTCAATCTTGGTCTGCTTGCGCTGCAAACCAATGATCCCGCCTCTGCCGCGGATTATTTCCGTGAAGCGGCGGAACGGGAGCCGGACAACGCCGAGGACCGGGCGCTGCTGATCCTCTCCCTGGAAAAGGCCGGCAAGAAGGCGGAGGCCGACCAGGAACGCGAGTCGGCAAACGAAACGTTTGGCCCGAATGGGCTCCCCGCGATTCGTCTCGACGCGAAGAACGAAACCGTAGCGCGTCTGAATCGCATCAAGACTGAACTCGACGTGACGGAGCTTCGCGCGGAGATTACACTAGCCGAGTCCCCTGCGAGCGAGGCTGCTTCCGATTCTTCGAACGATTCTTCAGTTTCACGTCTTCGGCGCGCCCGCCAGGAACTCTCCACCGGGCACGTCGACGCCGCGGAGAAGGAATTTCGAGCCGTGCTTGCTGCCGATCCGAAGAGCGCCTCAGCGCACAATGGGATCGCGGAAATTGACCGCCGCCAGGGCAAGATGGATGATGCCGTGAAGGAATTACAGGCTTCGCTGGAAGCGCGTGATTCCGCGGTGGTTCGAACCATGCTGGCGAAAATCTATCTCGAGCAGAAAAAACCGGAACTCGCGCGAGCGGAAGTTGAGAAGGCGTTGAAGCTGGCGCCAAACTATACTGACGCCAAGCAACTCCTCGAACATATGCAGAATTCCAAGACGAGTGAGAAAAAACCAGGAGGAGGCGCTCAATGAGCGATTCGTTTCAGCAGAGGAAGCGCCCCTTTTGTCTCATACGATCCAAATCTGTCGCCGTCTTCTTGCTTCTTTGCGGTCTATGTGCCGGCGCGATTTTCTGCCTCCTGCCTGCGGTCGCGGCGGACGAGCACTCCTCCGGCCCGCTCGTGCTTCAACTGAGCCTCGATGGCATGGTCGATCCCATTCTGGCCACCTACATTGACGAAGGCCTGGCCGATGCGGCGAACCGCCACGCAGCTCTCGTCTTGATCACCATGGACACCCCCGGCGGACTCAGTGTTTCGATGGAAGACATTATCCAGCACATCCTCGCGTCGAAGGTTCCGGTTGCGGTCTACGTTTCACCGACCGGCGGGCGAGGAGCCTCCGCGGGCTTCTACATTCTGCTCTCCGCGGACATCGCCGCGATGGCCCCGGGGACACATACGGGCTCGGCCACGCCCGTCATGGCCATCGGCGGTTTTCTGCCCATGCAAATCGATGAAGCCTTTCGAAAGAAGATCAATGCCGATGCCACTGCGTTTCTCCGAAGTTTCACCGAGAAACGCGGGCGCAACCCGGCGCTGGCGGAGAAAGCCATCACCGACGGCAGCGCTTTCACCGACAAGGAAGCACTGGACGGGAAAATGATCGATCTGATCGTGAGTTCGCCCGATGACCTGGTGCGGCAACTCGACGGCCGCGCGATCACGCGATTCGATGGCACCCAGACAAAACTTTCGCTAAAGAATGCGGCGCGCACGCCATTTGAACTATCTGCCCGGCAGAAATTTCTTGCCCGCATTGTCGAACCTGATGTTTTCTTTGTGCTGCTCATTCTTGGTGTTCTCGGCGTCTATACCGAATTCACGCATCCCGGTGCCATCGCTCCCGGCGTCATCGGCGGCATCTGCCTGATTCTTGCGCTTTACGCCATGAATTTTCTGCCCATCAATCTCGCGGGCGTGTTCCTGATTGTGCTGGCTCTTGCATTTTTCATACTTGAAGCAAAAGCTCCGAGTCACGGCGTATTGGCCCTCGGCGGCGTTGTGTCCATGTTTCTTGGCGCCATCTTTCTGATTCGTTCGCCGCTCACTCCCGGAGGCGTGAGCGTAGGCGTGGCGCTGGCGGGGACCGTGCCCTTCGCTATTTTGGCCGTGGTTCTGATGCGGCTTGTTTTGCGGTCTCGGAAATGGAAAACGGCGACGGGGAAGGAAGAGTTAATCGGATCGCATGGTGTTGTGACTGCGCGGCTGGCAGCGGGCGCCGAAGGCATGGTTCGCGTGCATGGGGAGTTGTGGCGCGCTGAATCATTGCGGCCCGTCCAGGAGGGCGAGACTGTCCGAATTTTGCGCGTCGAAGGACTCAAGCTTTACGTTGAGCCGGCCCAAGTGGCCGTTTCAGCGGCGAAATAAGAATTCTCACGTTCAGGAGGAAATGATGGAAATCCCCTTTGTTGGAGTGGCTCTGATCGTCGGCCTCGGGCTCATCTGGTTTTGGAATTCGATTTACATCATCAAGGAGTGGGAACGCGGCGTGGTGCTCCGTCTCGGTCGGTTGCTTCCCGAAGCAAAGACCGCGGGAATAAATATTGTAATTTGGCCGATTGAAACACTCTACCGCATCAACATGCGAATTGAGACCCTCGAAGTTCCGCCGCAGGACATCATCACGCGCGACAACGTTTCCGTGAAGGTCAATGCGGTTTGCTATTTCCGCGTGGTCGACGCCAATCGCGCCCTTTCTCAGGTGCAGAACTACACGTACGCGACCACCCAACTTGCGCAGACCACCATTCGCAGCGTCGTCGGCCAATTCGAGCTCGATGAAATCCTCTCGCAGCGCGACAAGGTCAACGCCAAGCTCCAGATCATTCTCGACACCGACACCGAACCTTGGGGCATTAAGGTTTCCAAGGTCGAGGTCAAACAGGTCGACATCCCCGAGCAGATGCAGCGCGCTATCGCCAAGCAAGCCGAAGCCGAACGCGAACGCCGCGCAAAAATCATTCACGCGGAAGGTGAGTTCGAAGCTTCCCAGAAACTTGCTGACGCCGCGAAAGTTCTCGAAACACAGCCTTCCGCAATCCAGCTGCGCTACTTGCAGACTCTTACCGAGATAGGTGTCGAGAAGAACACAACGATTGTGTTTCCGCTGCCTATCGATATCATTAATCAGTGGACTAGGAATTTAGGGGGGCAGCAAAGGTAAGAATGGCTTCTGGGGGAAAACGAAGCGGCGCAGGCGAGCGGGTGCTTGAGAGCCGGCATGTCATCGGCTTGTTCATGCTGATGCTGCTGTTCTCTGGCGTATTTTTCACGCTCGGTTACGTCATGGGGCGCAACCAAATCGACAGCCCGGTTCGCGCCGCCACTGACTTTTTCAGCAAGCCCGAGAAGACCGTTTTACCCAAGCCGGACGCGAATTCGAAGCGCGCGGGCAATCCCGCTCCAGCCACCACTCCGACGGACGCCGTCGCGCCGCCGAATTCCGATTGGGAGTTTTATCACGCGGGCGACAGCAAAAAACCCGAAGACCATCTGAAGCCCGTGGCCTCCGCACCGGTGCCGGCGCGAAAAAACGCTCCGGTTCTTGTGAAGACGACAGTCCCGCCCCGGACCGCCGGTGGCTCATCGAAAACAACGAACGTCCCATTTATCCCGGGCGGTACCTACACTCTGCAAGTAGCAGCTCTAACCAAAGAAGCGGATGCTCTTGAACTCGCCACGCGTTTGCAGAAGAAAAAATTTCCAGCATTTGTGCTTTCTCCGCAAGCCGATAAATATTATCGCGTGCAAGTTGGCCCGTACGCCGATCCAAAGGCTGCCGATGCCGCCCGGAAAGGTCTCGAGGGCGCAGGTTTTAAAGCCATCGTGAAACACTGATGCCTCGGGGCGGTTGGCTCGCCTATTTTCGTCCGCAGTCCGGCGCGGAAATACCTGCGGGATTGCGCATCATCCTCGGCGCCGTGTCCGGCGCCGCTCTTTCGCTCTCCTTTACTGGCCTCTATCTCGGTATCTATTCCTGGGTTTGTATTGCCGTTCTCCTCTTTTCCGTGTTTGGCGCGCGCCCTCGCGTGGCTTTCGCCAGTGGATTCCTTCACGCGGTTCTTTTTGTCTCTACTTCGGTGCCTTGGATCGCCACCGTTCTCACCGTTCACGGCGGTCTTTCAATAGCTGGCGGATGGGGCGTCCTGCTTTTGATCGCCATGGCCTGGGGAATTCTAATCGGCACTTTTGCTTGGGCCGTTCAAAGAATTTCCCGCCAAAGCATCGGGCTGGCATGCATCAGCGCGCCCTTTATCTGGGTGACCTTCGAATTTGTCCGCGCGCATTTGCCCGAAATTAGCTTCCCCTGGAATCTGCTCGGCTACCCCGCCGCCGCAAATTTGGGTTTAGTCCAGCTCACCACCATCACCGGGATCTACGGCCTTTCCTTTCTTGTCGCCGCTTTCAACGCACTGCTCGCCTGGACGGGCGCATCAAACTCGCTAACACTTCGTAAGCGAATTACTTTCGCGGCCGCCGCATCCTTAACGCTATTGATCGCTTCGCTGACTGGCCCTCACCTTGTGCCGCAGGATCAGCCTCACCATTTCGCGCGCGCCGTGCAGCTCAATTTCCCCGAAGTGGAATCCTACCCCTCGGATTGGTTCCAGGAGCACGCAGCCGATCTCGACGAAATCACGCGAATCAGCCTTGCCCCCGCCGCGGAAAAACCGGATCTCCTTGTGTGGCCCGAAGCCCCCGCTCCTTTCTCCTTTCAAGATTCGCAATTCGCAAAGATCGCCTCCGCACTGGCCATCCGTTTCGGCCATCCGTTCCTCGTAGGAGCCATCGAGTGGAAGCCAGCAGTGGATCCATCGGACGTTGTCCCTCCGGGCACCCTTCTCCCCTACAACAGCGCCTTGCTTTTTGACTCGCAAGGCCAGCGCGTCTTCGTCTACGACAAAGTCCATCTCGTTCCCTTTGGCGAGTACGAGCCGTTTCCCCTGATCCACCGCGTTGTCACCAGTGTGTCCAGCGACGTCGGCGGCTTCCACAAAGGGAACAAATACGTCGTGGGCCAACTTCCGCACGGAAATACCTTCGGTGTCTTTATTTGTTATGAAGCAATCTATCCCGGCGAAGTGCGCCGCTTCGCCGCCGGCGGCGCGCAACTCCTCTTCAATATTTCAAATGACGGCTGGTTCGGCCGCTCCGCTGCCGCCGAACAACATTTGCGCATGGTCCGCGTTCGCGCCGTGGAAAACCGCCGCTGGATTGTGCGCTCCACGAATAACGGCTTCACCGTTTCCATCGATCCCTACGGCCGCATCATCCAGCCGCTTCCCCCGGATGTCCGCGGCGCTGTCAATCTCCCTTACGACTTTCGCTCCGACCAGACGATCTACACGCGGTTTGGCGACTGGTTCGCCTGGCTCTGCGTCTTCGTTTCCGTTATTCTAGTAGCTACAACTTTTCGAAAGGCAAAGTGACGCCCGTTTCCTGACGGGCGGTTTACCAGAAAAAAGCATGATTCTCGAAGATCTTCAGTATCGCTACGAAGGCCTCAAGCAGCGCATTTCGCTCGTGCGGAGCTATCTTTGACGCCCCCCAGTACCGCGAACGCCTGAAAACCCTCGAAGCCCGCGCCGCCGATCCCAATTTTTGGAGCAACCAGGAAGCCGCTCAAAGTGTTCTCCGCGATCGCAAGCGCGCCGAAGAACAGATAGCAGCAGATGAAAAGCTCACCTCCACCTCCAGCGACATTGAGACTTATATCCATCTCGCCCAGGAAGAAACCAACGTCGAGCAAAAGAACGACCTCCTGAAAGATCTGGACAAAGAGCTCACCGCCGCCGATACCTACATCTCCGATCTCGAGACCAAAACGCTCCTCTCCGGCGAGACCGACCATCTCAACGCCATCATGACCATCAAGCCCGGCGCTGGTGGCACCGAATCCCAGGACTGGGCCTCCATCCTCCTTCGTATGTATCTCCGCTGGGCCGAACGCAAGGGCATGGCCGCCGAACTTCTTGACGAAACTCCCGGCGAAGAAGCCGGCATCAAATCCGCAACCGTCCAATTTTCCGGCGAAAATGCTTACGGGCTCCTCGCCGGCGAAACGGGCGTTCACCGTCTCGTTCGAATCTCTCCCTTCGATCAAGCCGCGCGGCGTCACACTTCTTTCGCCTCGGTTTTCGTAATTCCTGAAATCGACGACCGCATCGAGATCAACATCCGCCCCGAAGACTTGCGCGTGGACACGTTCCGTTCCGGAGGCAAAGGCGGCCAAAACGTTAACAAAGTGGAAACCGCCGTACGCATCACTCACCTTCCCACCAACATCGTCGTGGCGTGCCAAGCTCAGCGCAGTCAGGGCAAGAATCGTGAGTTGGCCATGAAGATGCTTCGCTCTCGCTTGTATGATGAAGAAGTCAAGAAGCGCCAGGCCCACACCGACAAGCTCGACGAGAGCAAGCTCGACATCTCCTTCGGCAGTCAAATCCGTTCCTACGTCATGCAGCCTTATCGCCTCATCAAAGACCATCGCACGAAATTCGAAGTCGGCGACGTGGATCGCGTGATGGACGGCGATCTGGACCCCTTCATCCGCTCCTACCTGATGGCCAAGAAGACCAAGGGAAAACTCGACGTTCAGCCGGAAGACGACGCCGACTTGTAATAATCAACGCAGAGGAGTCCTCGAATGCGCGGCACAAAAGAATTTCGCTCCTTCAGCATTGCAATGAAGCTCTCGCTTTTCTCACTCGTCCTCGTTGCTTCTGCTTTCGCCGCGGAAAAATCAACCGCGCCCCAACTGATCGAACTCGCCAAGTCCAACAGTCCGGCCCTGCACGATGCCATCACCGCCACCTTCGATGCCAAGGACCTCAAAGAAGGGACCGCTTGGGCCGGCCGTGGCCCCGAATTCTTTTTTGCCACCGAAGCGTCTTCGCAGCCTTCTCTCGTCATTGATGGCGCTCCCGGTTTGAAATTGCGCCAGTTAACGGGCTCTTCTCTCTGGTACACGCCTGCCCGCATCGAGCAAATTGGTCGCTTGCACGCCTTCCACTACCTCATCGACGGAAAAAAGTTCGGTGGCCGCCTGGACCTGCCCGCTTTCGGCCCACTCTCCTATCTGCAACCAGGCGTTCCTTCTGGCACGCCTTCGCCGAAAATCACGCACACCAGCAAGATCTACGACGGCATGAAGGCCGACTACTGGATCTACGTTCCCGCCCAATACGACAAAGACAAGCCCGCCGCGCTCATGGTCTTCCAGGATGGCGGTTGGTACACCGATCGCAATGGCAACAACCCGACGCTCAACGTCATCGACAACCTGATCGCTCAAAAAAAGATTCCCGTGATAATCTGCGTCTTCATCAATCCCGGCGACATCAGCGATTCCCCGGACACTCCAACCTACCGTTCTGTGAAAGCCTATTCCGATAAATGGCAGCGCACCCTCAAGGACTCCATGCGCAGTACGCTCTACGACACCGTAAGCGACCGCTACGTTCGCTATCTTCGCAATGAAGTGCTTGCCGATGTCGCCGCCAAATACAATATCCGCCAGGACGCCTATAGCCGCGCCATCACCGGCCTTTCCTCCGGCGGCATCTGCGCCTTCAACGCCGCATGGCAGATGCCCGATCAGTTCGGCAGAGTGATTTCCTGGATCGGAAGTTTTGCCAGCATCCAGTGGCGGGAAGATCCCAATGTGCCGGACGGCGGCCAGGACTTTCCCGAGAAAGTCCTGCACGAGTCCAGGCGTAATATTCGTGTTTGGCTTCAGGACGGTTCCGAAGATCTCGAATTGGACCGCTACGGCAGCTGGCCGCTCGCCAACCTCCGCCTCGCCAATGCCCTCAAGCTAAAGGACTACGACTTCCACTTTAGTTTTGGCAAGGGCACTCACAACTCCGCCCAGGGCGCCGCAGAGTTCCCGGCCGAAATGATCTGGCTCTGGCGGGACTATGACCCTGCCAAAACGGCACAGACCTTCGAGATGGAACCTTCGGAAAAGGCCAAACCCGTATTCCGCGTGTCAGTCTCGAATCGGGACGCCGAATAGGGCAGGCAACGACATCCCCTGCCATTCGACCCCCGTTTTCGGCCGTTCAGCCCCCTCTTTACGCATTTGGCTGCAATAAATTGATTCTCCCGCAAGCCGATGATACCTTTGAAAGGTTCAGGCCACCGTGTCTTACGGCCCATTTTGGGGTGTGCCCCTAAGCTCCCAATGAAGGAGAGTTTGTTTTGAGCGAAGCCCTACGCAACTTCCTGTTTACGTCGGAGTCCGTCACCGAAGGCCATCCGGACAAAATTGCCGACCAGATTTCTGACGCCGTCCTTGACGAGGTCATGAAGCACGACCCCAAGGGCCGTGTCGCTTGCGAAACGCTCATCACCACGGGCGTGGCAGTTGTCGCCGGTGAAATC
>JBGPIX010000067.1:0-18698 GCA_041485085.1 Candidatus Acidiferrum sp. | reverse complement strand
TGGTCCGAAGAATTGTCGATGCGATCCAGGTGCACCAGCTCGGGCCGGTAGGCGAGCACGGCGAGCGCTTCGATTTCGCCACCATGAGTGAGGCCACCGCATTCCTTGCCGAACATTTCTTCGGCGACGAAGCAGGCTTGCACGGTGAGCACGGTCATCCCGTGTTCGCGATGGAGCAAATCCGCGGCGACGGCGAGCGGTGGGATGTTCAGCTCGTGCCAATTCAGGATGAGGAGATATTTAGCGCCATGCTGCGCGGTGGACGCACAAGTTTCCTTGACCACGCGCATGTAGGTGTCTGGAGTAAGCGTGATGGTTCCTTCGAACGGCATGTGCAAGGGCGTGACGCCGAGCGGACCACCCGGCAAAACAAGGCCGTCCATACGCTCGGCCACGGCATGGGCAATCACATTCGAAGCAAAAATGTCCGTACCCGTGGGGAGATGCGGGCCATGCTGCTCGACGCTTCCCTGCGGCAAAATCACGAGCGGGTTTTTCTTCAATTGCCCGGCGATCTCCGGCTGGGTCAGGTCGATGAAATAACGGCTAGGCAACATCGTGGACCCTCTCGGCGACCCGCGCTTGCGCTTCGCTGAAGATATCCGCGATTCGCGTGTACTGCCCATTTTTTTCAATGGAGCGCAACGCCGCGTAGACGATAGCCACCGCGAAATTACCGTTGTAGGCGCTCAATTCGCCAGACTTCCCCGTCCTGCAGCTCTCGGCGAACATTTCGAGTTCAGTTCGAAACATGTCGCTTTCCGGAACCTTCAACTCTTCGCGCTTGGCGTAGCCATCCTTGCCTCGCTGGATGTAGAGCGTCGATTTTTTATGCAATTGGTCAGGCGTGTCCCAAGTATTGAAGTCGATCTCGTAATGCATCAAACCTTTCGAACCAAAAACGCGCACGGAAAAAATGCCAGGAGAAGTCCAGCATGAGCCGACGTAACCGACTTTGCCGTCGGCAAATCTCACCAGGGTCATGGATTGATCGTCCACTTCCGCGCCGACGGGAGAGAGCTTCGAGGCCATGGCGCTGGCCTCGACGACTTCGCCACCGAGATAGTGGAGCACGTCAAACTGGTGAATGGCCAACTGTGAAAGCGGGCCTCCCGGCGCCTTGTCCTTGTACCAGCGCCAGGTCTTGGGAGTCAATTCAAGGGCGCGTTCGTTGGAAAAGTTGGCTTCGATGAAAGCGACGCGGCCGAGTTCACCGCTATCGATCGCTTCACGAATTTTCCGGATCCCCGCCATCAGGCGAGCGCTGTGGCCGACAGTGACGGTGATTCCATATTTCTTCTCGAGCGCCGCGATTTCCAGGCCCTCCTCGAGAGTGCTGGCGATGGGCTTCTCCGTGTAGACGTGCTTTCTTGCCCGAGCGACTTCCGCAGCGACGGGAAGATGCTGCTCGTTGGGAACGGTGAGGATCGCGCCCTGAATCGATGGGTTCGAGAGAATGGCCTGGAGGCTGGACGCGGCTGGGACGCCGAGTTCTTGTTGAAAGGCCAGGCGCTTTTCCTCCGAGCGGCTGAAACCAGCAACTATTTTTATTTTGTCGGACTTGGCCACGGCGCGGGTCAATACTTTAGCCCAGCGGCCCAGGCCGACGATAGCAACGTGAACAGGAGAAGAAGTCATGCGGGCCTCGAAGAGAGAGTGAGTCAAGGTCGTCAGAAAAGAAATAGAGTTGCGCGGCCTCGAATCTCATAGTACAGTATTACGAGATGATACGCCAGTCAAGCACTTCGGAACAGCCCGGCGCTGCTCTGCCTCTTATTCAAAGGCTGGCCGCACCGCTGCGCCAACAGGTTCTCGAACAATTGCGCCAGTCCATTATCGCGGGACGGCTCAAACCCGGCGAGCGGCTCATCGAACGTGAACTCATTGCCATGATGGGGGTTTCGAGAACCGTCATTCGCGAGGCGCTTCGGCAACTGGAATCCGAGGGGCTCGTCGCCATTATTCCTAACAAAGGGCCCGTGGTGCGTGAACTCACATTAGAAGAGGCCAGGGACTTGTATTCCATCCGCGCCGTTCTGGAGGGATTGGCCGCGCGGTTGTTTGTCGAGCATGCCGACAACTCGCAGGTTGAAAAATTGGAGCGGGCCCTTCTCGAGGTGGCCAACGCTTACGATCGCGGCGAGACGGAGCAAGTTCTGGAAAACAAGAACAGCTTTTACGACGTGCTTTTTGAAGGCGCGGGAAGTTCCACGTTGTCTTCCATGATCGGCATGCTGCACGGCCGGATCTGGCGGTGGCGTGCGCTTGGGCTGGGCCATCCGGAAAGGTCGCCGGAAAGGTCCCAAGAGAGCATGAGGGGATTGCGAGTGATGCTCAAGGCAATTCGCGCGCACGATGCAGGTTTGGCTGAAAAAGCGATCCGGGAAGAGGTAAACAAGGCGGCTTCGGAAGTGACGCGCCTGCTAGCAAAAATGGGTACACCGGTGTGAGAGCCGCACTCCGGAGCACGTTCTCATTTCATTCTTGATTTGTAGAGGGAAATCGAATGGCTACGCATTTCATTGTGCACGACAAAGCAGACACCGTCGGAGTCATGGTGGTTGAGAACGCCCAGTCCGGCCAGAAACTTACCGGATGGATCATGGAGACGGATGAAACGATTCCGCTCCAGTCGATCGACGCGGTGCCTCTGGGACACAAGATCGCGCTGAAACCGATCAAGGCGGGAGAAACAATTTTGAAGTACGGCCACGACGTGGGCCGCGCCGTTGCCGCGATCAGCGCGGGAGGCCACGTGCACGTTCACAATATGAAGACCAAGAGGTGGTAACAATGAGCTCGTACCAATTCCAAGGCTATCGCCGCGAAAATGGGCGTGTGGGCATCCGCAATCACGTGGTGATTCTGCCGCTCGACGATCTTTCGAACGCGGCGTGCGAGGCGGTGGCCAACAACATCAAGGGCACGCTGGCGCTGCCGCACGCGTACGGGCGGCTGCAGTTCGGGGAGGATCTGGAGCTTTTCTTCCGGACGCTGATCGGCACGGGATCGAATCCCAACGTCGCGGCGTGCGTGGTCATCGGCATAGAGCCCGGCTGGACCAGCCGAATCGTTGAGGGCATAGCCAAAACCGGCAAGCCAGTAGCCGGTTTTGCGATTGAGGAGCACGGCGACATCGACACTATCGCCCGCGCCGCACGTAAGGCCCAGGAATTCGTTCAATGGGCGACCGAGAAACAGCGCGAACAATGCTCGATCGAGGATCTATTCGTCTCGACCAAGTGCGGAGAGAGCGACACCACATCGGGTCTGGCTTCGTGCCCGACGGTCGGCAATTTAATCGACAAGCTGGATCCGCTGCGCGTGACTACTTGTTTTGGTGAAACCTCGGAGCTGACGGGAGCCGAAGTTGTGTGCGCCAGCCGCGCCGCCACGAAAGAAGTCGGGGAAAGATTCATGCAGGTGTTCCGCGCGTATCAAGAAGTGATCGAGCGGCACAAGACGAGCGACTTGAGCGAATCGCAGCCCACCAAAGGCAATATCATCGGCGGCCTGACGACGATTGAAGAGAAGGCGTTTGGAAATCTGCAAAAGATTGGCCGGAAGACGAAGTACATCGAGGTGCTGAAGCCCGCCGAGGCGCCCGCGAAAGGTCCGGGGCTCTATTACATGGATACGTCGTCGGCAGCGGCAGAGTGCATCACTCTTCAAGCCGCCGCCGGCTTTGTCGTGCACCTCTTCCCCACTGGCCAAGGCAACGTCATCGGCAATCCGATTGAACCGGTGATTAAGCTGACGGCGAATCCCAAAACAGCGCGCACCATGAGCGAGCATATCGACCTTGACGTCTCTGGAATTCTGCGCCGCGAAATGACCCTCGATGAGGCAGGAGACCGGCTGATCGATGTCATGCTTCGCACCTGCAATGGGCGGCTGACTTGCGCGGAAGCGCTGGGACACCGGGAATTTGTTCTCACCAAGCTGTATCAAAGCGCGTAATGGAAGATTGGAAGTCCCGGGGAAAGCCGGAAGCGGCCTATTCGATTCTGGTATTGAAGCTGAAAAGCATCTGCCAGCGCCCTTCGCGTTTCACCCACATGCGAGTATTGAAATAAACCTTGGCGCTGGCGCGCTGCTCGCGCGCGATCATCATTACCGTTTCGCCAAAATCGAACATACGAGCCGAAACCAAAGCCGGCGGAACGGATTTGGTGCCGCCAAGTTTTTGCTTGTTGAGTTGCGAAAGGCGATCGGCTTTGCTGTACGCGCGGTCATGATGAGTATCGGTTGCAGTGAATTCATCGGCGATGAGCGGAGCGTAAGCATCTGCGTCATTGTTCGCCATGGCTTGCATAACGCCTTGCCAGGAAGCGATGGCTTCCTTTTCCGACAGAGTTTCGGGCTGAAATGGAATGGTCTTGCAGGGGTTGTCGCATACCTTTGAGCCAGCATCGGCAGCCGGGGGCGGTTCCGACTTCTCGACCATGGTAACTTCCTGGTAGAGAATGGCGCGCCAACCAGATGCACGCTTTACCCACACACGCAGGACCTGAACTTTTCCACGGTTGGCCTTGACCACAGTGGCCCAGCCGTAGGTGCGTTCTTGTATTTCCACGTCGGTATTTGCTGGTGCGGGCAGATTCTTGAGGACTTGCGGCTTAACCAGGCTCATGCCCTTCGAATCGATCCAAGTGAAATCGTCATCGAGGAGTTCGCTCAGCGCGAGGAGATCATTGGACGAGGCTTTGTGGCCTTTACCAAGAAGCTGGATCAAAGCGCGATCCGATTCCAGAACAGATTGGGCATCGTCCGACGTGGCGTTGCTTCGGCAGGGCGAAGCGACGCTCAAGCCGGCATAGGCTATAACGCCGATGATCGCCAAACGAGCAACACCACTCATGCTTCGCTCCAACGGATGCCGCAATGGAAATTGCGATGGACGAACAATTCTACGAAGACTTGTCTGCACCGGCCTGCACGGTCGTCTGATAGCTGATGGCCAAGACCCAGTGACCTTGCCGCTTGATCCACAAGCGGGTCACATGAATCGGCTTGCCGCTGTAGGGCTGATGCAGGTTCGTCGAGACGACGGCGTCTCCAAAATCAAACATCTGCGCCGAAACCAGCGGCGCGGGCGCGGAAGCGAAGCCGGTCTGCTTCTGCAGATTGAGAGTGGCGATGCGGTCGGCCTTGTTGAGAGGATGGTCGTTGCTGGAGCCGAGCATCACGAATTCTTCGGCGATGTGCGGGGCCCAGGCAGCAGCGTCGTGATTGGTGACGCCGGTCTCCAGAGCCTGCCAGGAAGCGATGACCCCTTGTTCGGCTTCATTCCTGGGCTTGTAAGGCACAGTCTTGCAGGGATTCTCGCAATCCTTTACGCCAGAACCGCCTGAGCCCGAAGTTTGACGGCCGAGAATCACCTCGTGATAGACAAGCAGACGCCAGCCCGCTGGGCGCTTCACCCAAATACGAAGTACGTGGGTCTTGTCACGACCGGACATCAGGGCGACGACCTGACTATGCGTCTGTTGCTTCACCTGCGCGCCGGTTTCGTTGCCAAGCGCGGGCGTGGGAAGAGAGTCGAGGACTTCCGCCCTGCTTCGAGTCTTTCCGTCGGCGTCCGTCCATGTGAAATCCGTGTCCAGGACTCTGCCGACTGTTGCTGAATCACCTTTGGCGGCGGCTTGGACGAACTCGCGGTCGGCTTGAAGGACGGATTGCTCGTCGGCGGAAACGGCGACTGCGCCGAGCGATAGGATCGCCGTGGCGCCGCTGAGAATAACGCCAAGGACCAGCGCATTGGTGACGAAGGGGTAGCGTCTCATCGAATCTGTAGCCTCCCAAGTTGCTTCGTATTCCCTTATACATGAAAAAGGGACCGAGGGAATGCTCGGCCCCTTTCCAATTTCCATCCGCCCAAGGGCGGTTAGAAGATCAACTTCAAGCCCAACTGGATGGCGCGGGCGCTGCCCGAGCCAAGAACGGGGTTGAAGGAAGCGTTGTCCGGCGTGGCGCAGCCGCAACCGAACGTACCAACTACTGACGGATCGCCAGTTGCCCCCTGGCCATAACCGCTCGTGCTGCCGTAGGGATTTGCAAAATTGGGGTGATTGAGAACGTTGAAGGATTCCGCTCGGAACTGCGCCTTGATCCGTTCCCCGAACTTAAACGTCTTGCTGATCGAAAGATCTACGTTGTGGAAGCCGGTATCGCGGAAGATGTTGCGGCCCATGGTGCCAAACTTTCCGGCAGCGTTGGGGATTAGAAAAGACTTGCCGTTGAAGCTGACATAGCAGCCTCCTTGCCCGGCTGCTATTGCCGTGTTTAGAGAAGCGAGTTCGCCCGGAGTGGCGTGAGCCAAACACGCATTCCACATGGGAGTGGACTGTGCGTCAGGCATCAGGATGGTTCCGGCGGGCGTCGAATAACTACAGCCTCCATCACCGGGACCGGTGCAGAGTGGCAAAGAATTCTGTCCGCCAGACTTAAAATTTGAAGCGGGGCCGTATATATCCCAGCGGTCCGAATTTTCGTTGGCTAGGGCAAAATTGTTGGCCTGATCATTCACTCCCCAGGGCTGTCCGCTCTGCATGGTGATGATGGTATTGAGTTGCCAACCCTCAAGTAGCTGGCTCCTGGTTTTCTTCTGAGGGAGCGAATAGGTCACGGATAGCGTAAAGCGGTGAGTGATGTCAAAGTCGCTGCTGCCACGATCCCGGCCGGGATTATGACTGTCCTGGGGGAGGTAGGCAACCCAGTTCGATGACAAATCGTCAATCGCATGGGCGTAAGTATAGCCGGCCACTAAATCGAGACCATGATAGTTGCGAGCAGTTAGCGTATTCTGCAAACCGTGATAGGTAGATCCGTAGAAATTAGAGAGGTAGTTGATGAAGTTGAGATAGGGATATTGAGCTGCGAACGGCTGCGCAAAGTTGCCGCTTGCGACATCCGGCTGATTGATATCCGCGACACCAAGGAGTTTCACGCCGTGATTCCCGACGTAGGTGGTCTCCAGGGAGAGTTTGCTGGAGAAGGCGTGCTGGATACCAATCGTCCAGTTTTCGACGTAGGGAGTCCGGAAGTTGCGATTCATGGCAAAAGTGTCGCAAGGCCCCGGGTTGGTTCCGCCACCTGGCACGTTGGCGCCGTCACCGCACTGAACCGATGCAGTGACGCTGGAAGGATAAATTGCGGTAGTTTGATCCTTCCAGGTGATGCTCGATCCGGGGAGAGTAATGCCTGTGGAAAAAATGTTTCCGATGCCGGGGGTAGTGACGGGGGAGACGGGGCAGTTGCCACCCACCACAGCCACAGGACATACAATTATGGTGGCGCCAGTCGGGACGGTACCCACTCCCAAGGTAACGGTATTTTGTGTGTTTTGCTGGGAAAGGAACGCGTTCATGGACAAGAGGCTGTAAATAATACTTCCTCCGGCGCGGACGATGGTCGTTCCTTTGCCGGTTACGTCCCAGGCGACGCCCAGGCGCGGTGAGAAATTTTTGTTGTCGCGGTTGTAGACAGAACTGATGTTCTTTCCAACCTGTTCAAACCCGACGGACGGCTCAAAATTTCCAAAAAGGTTATTCGCTTCCTTGGGGACTCCCTGAAGCTCATAGCGGAATCCAAGATTCAGAGTCACCCGGGGAGTGATGCGCCAGTCGTCCTGGACGTAACCGGCATAGAGCCACTGACTGATATTGCGGGTGGGATCTCCGGCCAAAAATGTGGTGTTCCCCGGTGTGCCCGCGAGAAACGCTTCCAAATTGGCAAACCGCATTCGGCCTCGGCCGGCCCGGAAAGTGGCCTGATGGACCTGGTCTTTGCGGAGTTCACCGCCAAACTTGAAGGCGTGCTTGCCACGCAAATAGGACACCTGGTCGATTGCGTCATAGACTTTGTCGGGGCCGACAATTTTTGGAAAATTGTGGAAGGAACCTAGTTGTGAAAAGGGACTGATTCTGAGGTCCGGTATCCCGTTCAAAAGGGGATTGGAGAGGCCGGTGTTGATGGTGTACTTGAAATTTGAATCGGCAGGGACGATTTGGAGAACGTAGTGCGTGAAACCGCCGCGGAGCTCGTTGGCCCAAGTGGAACTGGGAGTCCAGGCCCAGTGGGCCGAAACGTCTTGTGCGCGGGAATGAACCTTGGTGCGGAATTGCGGCAGAAGCTCGAAGAAGTCCATTCCCACAATGGTGTCGTTGCCGAAGAAGTAGGATCCGCTCAGGGAGTTATGGTCATTGATGTGGTAATCCACTTTTCCTATTAGGTTCTTTGAGCTATTGACGTTGGGATAGTTGAGCGATACGAACGTCCCCTGCCCAGCGTTGGGAGTATAGAAACCCAGCAAATAATTGCTGAGCGGATTCACCGCGAAACTCGGGTTTTGCGCCACAAGATCCGCAATGGCGTTTGGAATGCTAGTCGTGCAGTCCTGAAATTTGATCACGACGCAACCATTGTCGGCCGGGACGCCAGATGTTGCCGGCACGACTGCCGTTGTCGGGACATGCCCCGGCAGGGCATTGCCAACGGTATACATCTGGCCCTCATAGGAACCAAAATAGAAGAGCTTGTCCTTGATGATGCGGCCGCCGGCGCTCCCACCGTATTGTTCTAGTTCCACGGGAGTCTTGTCCGAACCGACAGGATTGAAATAGTTGCGCGCATCGAAGGAATCCGAGCGGCCGAAACCATAAGCAGTGCCGTGAATGTCATTGGTGCCAGATTTCAAGCCGACGCTTGTTACGGCACCTGGTTTCCAGCCGAATTCGGCCTTGGGATTCACCTGGGTATTGAATTCTTGAATCGCATCGATGGGAATTAGAGTGGCCGCATCGCCGATGACGGCCGCCGCGTTGGTGACGCTCAATCCCATGAAGGCTTCGTCATTGGTGATGCCATCGACGATGTAGCTGGTGTCTTCCGGACGAATGCCGTTGGTGCTCTGGGTCCAGGGTCCGCCGCCCGGGTAGACCATGGTGCCGGGGCGCAGGGAGACCAGGTTCTGGTAGTTGCGGCCATTCAGTGGGAGGTCGTTGATAATTTCATTGCTGATTGTTCCGCCCAGCGTCGTCGAGGTCGTGTCCACCATGGGGACTTCTTCGGTGATGGTGATCGTCTCGGTGGTGGAGCCGGTTTGCAGGACCGGGTCGATGCGCACATCCTTGCCAACTTCTACCAGGATGTTTTTGCGCTCGAACGTCTTGAAGCCCTTGTATTCGACACGAACGGTATAGGTGCCGGGTTGCAGGTTTAGAGCGACGTAGGCGCCGTCCGAATCCGTGGTCAGCGTCTGCGAAACGCCGCGCGCGACGTCGGTAATCGTCACCGTGGCGCCACCGACGTTGCCGCCAGACTGGTCGCTGACGACACCCAGAATTCTGCCCGTACTCCCTTGCGGGTAAGCCGCGACACTGACGAGCAGTGCCAGGCTAATCACCGCGAGAACTCGAATCAGGTTGGCCAGGACGACGTATCCTGGCATGACTTTCAGGTGAACTTTCGACTGCATGAGGACCTCCCCCCACGAAATAGGTATAGACGCTATACCACCATATGATAGGAGGCGTCAAGCAATTCCTTGATTGCGCGCATCTAAATTTCGGATTCAGTCAGTTTGGACGAAATGCTGGTACAGAGGTCGGACCACTTCGGCATATCGGTATTTGATGACTCCCATTTCCGCCTTGTCCAGCCAGGTCGCTTCCCGAAGGTACCACGCAATACAGTTGGGAACTATGATTGTCAAATTAGCTACTATCTTCAAAGTTAGGATAAAGGGACCAAGCTGGCACGGATATCATGCGACATAAACTCAAATTCAGAGCCCTGGCGAATAAGACGTCGCTCGACCTCAAATAGTGAAAGAGCAGTGTCCGTGCCGCTGAATGATTCGAGCAGCAAGAAATTCGAGAACTGCTCTATAATTAGCGGGTACTTCATGTCGGGGCGTAGCGCAGCCTGGTAGCGCGCCTGCCTTGGGCGCAGGAGGTCCCCGGTTCAAATCCGGGCGCCCCGACCATCCCCTCCTCATTTATCGAGAGAAATGCTGCTTTGAATTTGTTTTGCTCATGCTAGAATCCCGCCGTTGAGCCACTACCAAAGAGGGACAATCCAGGGCCACGGCCGGGGGAACAGACCAACTAGACCATAGATCAGATTCCACCCAGGCCGTGTCACGATGGCCCATCCCTGCGCCGTCGGCTGGAAGTGTCTCTCACCAGAAAGGGGGCTCTCAAAAATGCATCGGTTCCCTATTCCCTCGACGGAAATCACTCAGGTGGGTTACCAGGAAGATTCGGAGACGCTCGAAATCCAGTTTGTAAAGGGCGGGGTCTATCAGTTTTTCAATGTGCCTTCCAGTGTGTTCGATGAATTCATGAGCGCCCCTTCCAAAGAGGGATACTATCACTCGAAAATCGGCGAGCGCTTCCCCTGCTCTCGCATTTCGTGATTAAGGTTTGGTCTTACTAGACGACTCCCGGGAAAGACCGCGAAGGCGGTCCTTCCCGGAAATCTAGACGCTGGCTCAACAGAATTCCTGCCGCAGCAACCGGACCTGCGCTGAGTTCCTTGAAGTTTACTTTGTTCGCCGTTCCTCGAGCAGGACGCTGGCGGCGGGCACTGAGAATCAGAACAATCAGTTGTTCAGCAGTTTTCTAGATCCCGCTTTTTCCCGTAACGATAAGCCAACGCAATGCCAAGGGTCATGAACCCTGCCGGCGGGAAAACCAGCACGAGGACACCCTTGCTGATGGCCCTCTGTCCATCCTTGGAGGCAGCCACCGCCGAGCTGTAGCACATAGCGCATCCCTGACTGAACGCAGGCGCGGCCCATAAGAATAGCGCTAATACGAGAAGTGCTGAACGGATTTTCATTTCACTCCCAGTTCAAGAATGCGACGGGCGTCCGGAAAGAAAAAGATCGTCATCAGGATCAGACACCCGACCACCGAACACATGGTAATCCACTTCATTCTCGACACTTCATATTTTAGATGCATGAAGTAGCCGATGATCAACGCGGCCTTGATCAGCGACAATCCCATCAGTATGGTCAGCATCTTCACCGGTTGCATGCGCTGATAGGTCAGATAAACTTCAATCGCGGTCATCGCCAGCAGCGCGCCCCACACCCAGAAAAACAGCGCTTTGCCATGATGCCGTTGCTCTTCGGCGGCGCGTTCCGCCAGAGCTATTTGAGTTGTATCCATATTCCTCAGGCTCCTAGAGAATCTTTGCCGACATCAGATAGACCAACGGAAAGATGAACATCCACACGAGGTCCACGAAGTGCCAATAGAGCCCGGCTACTTCCACGTCAGATGAGTCGTACACCTTGGGCTTCAGCCACAGGATGATTCCGCAGACAATCGCAGCGATTAAGAGGACATGTGCGCCGTAGTGGAATGGGCTATAGGCCGGCGTTGCCAACCAGGCCACCAGCCATAGCACCAACAGAATGGGAATGAATTTGCGCCGCAGCGCCACCACCCCGAGGTAGATCACGCCCAGGGTCACGTGCAACATGTGCATGCCGGTCAGGCCAAAAAACGTGGCTGCAAACTGTGGTACGCTCTTGGAGACGTTGGCAAATTCGCTCACGGCCTCCTGGCCGGGAACTTTGGGAAACATCGGGAGCGAGAGTCCTTCCGCGATTAAATTGCTCCACTCCCGCCCATGCAGAACGATGAATCCCGTACCGCAAACCATGGTCGCCAGCAACCACAGGCGCTGCCATTTGGCATCGCCATGGACAGAAGCCCTGACTGCCAGCACCATGGTCAGAGAGCTCGTCAGGAGAAACGCGGTCATGATCGTAGCGTTGACGATACTCGCGGAATGGAACGGCGTCGGCCAATCCGCCGTTGAAATCCGCCCGTAGCTGTAAGCGTAAAGCAGCGCCCCAAACGTCAGCGAGTCGGAAAGCAGGAACAGCCACATTCCGATTTTCTTGGAGTAGGTGCCGAACAGCGACGGTTCGTAAACCGACGGGATGTCGTGCACTGCAGAATCAGCCATGCGTGCGGCCTCCTGGTCAGAAACGTCTGTTTAGCGAGCAAACTCCAGCAAGCACAAAATATAGACCCACAGCCCGGCCATGAAATGCCAATACCAGGCAGTCACGTCAATCACGATGCTGCGCCTCGCCGAGGCCTTGCGAAATAGAGCCGCGATACTGGCCACGAATAGCGCGAGAATTCCTCCCATCAAATGAACCGCGTGCGTCCCCGTCAATAAATAAACAAACGAACTGCTGGGCGTGGAGGAAACATAAAAACCGGATGCGGCGAGCTGTTTCCACGCCGTCCACTGGCCGAACAGGAACAGCAGTCCTAGGACAAGCGTCATGGCCAGCCAAGGCATCTTGTTCTGCTCGCTGGAAGAAACTCTCGGAGAAGTCCCGGCGGACGCCAGAACAACATCACCTCGAAACTGCCGGCGAGCCAGCTCCATCCCCAGGCTGCTGAGGAGCAATACAAACGTGTTCACCAGCAGAAGAGCGGGAAGCTTGATTGGGATCCAGTCTTTCACGAGCAGGTTCGTGTTCGGATCGAGACTCGGCAGTCCTTGACGAACGATATATGCGCTGGTAAACGACACGAACAACATGAAGATCGGTATCAGCAAGACCAGCAATCCTAGGCGCGCACGGCGCAGTCGCGTGGCGTAGTCGGGCATTCCCGGGCCGGAACCATCATCTCCGCCACGGGTAAGCACGGGAGGCGAAATGCCGCCATCTCCCATGGAGATTCTGGGATCGTCGACCGTAGCGGTTGGGGAGAAGCTTGCCATTGGATGATTAGTGTGCCGGCTCGATTTCGGGATCCGTCTGCATCACAAAATCGCGCGGTGCCCCGGGCACGCTGTACTCATAAGGCCCGTTGTGAACGACAGGAGTATGTCCGCTGAAATTGTCATGTGGCGGCGGCGTCGCGGTAATCCATTCCAACGTCGTCGCTTCCCACGGATTGTCAGTGGCTTTCTTGCCCTTGGCCATGCTCCAGAACAGATTGAACAGGAAGATAAACTGGCTGGCGATGGTGATGAACGCAGCGTAGGTGATGAATCGTTGCAGCGGGAGCAACTTCAGAATGTAGGCCACTTCCGTGGATTGCGAATACCGCCTTAACCCCGCGGCCATGCCGTAATAATGCATCGGCATGAAAATGGCGTACGCGCCGATGAACGTTAGCCAGAAATGCAGCTTCGCCAGCGTTTCATTCATCATCTTCCCGAACATCTTCGGGAACCAGTAATAGGTCGCCGCAAAAATTCCAAAGATCGAAGCCACACCCATAATCAAATGGAAGTGCGCGATCACGAAATACGTTTCATGCAGGTAGATGTCCAGCACCGGCTGCGCCAAAAACGGGCCGCTGATTCCTCCGGTCACAAACAGGGAAACAAAGCCGATAGCGAACAACATAGGCGAAGTGAATCGAATGCGCCCCCGCCAAATGGTACCCAGCCAGTTAAACGTCTTGATCGCCGACGGCACGCCGATTCCCATCGTCATGATCGAAAACGCAAACGCCGAGTACGGGCTCATGCCACTCATGAACATGTGATGGCCCCACACCATGAATCCGAGGAACCCGATCGACAGCATGGCGTACACCATGGCCTTGTATCCAAAGATCGGTTTGCGCGAGAACACCGACAACAACTGTGAGCACAAGCCCATCGCCGGCAAAATGGCGATGTAAACCTCAGGATGGCCAAAGAACCAGAAGAGGTGTTGCCACAAAAGCGGCGACCCGCCTTTGTGCCCCGTGAGTTGGCCATTGATCGTAACTATCGGAACAAAGAAACTGGTGCCCAGATTCCGGTCCATCAGCAGCAGAATACCTGCCGAGAGCAGTACACCAAATGCCAGCAGACCGAGGATGGCGGTAATGAACCAGGCCCAGACCGTCAGCGGCATGCGCATCATGGTCATGCCCTTGGCACGCATATCGAGCGTCGTGGTAATAAAGTTCAGCGCGCCCATCAGTGCGCCGATACAGAAGATCGCGATGCTCGTAATCCACAGGTCTGCGCCCAATCCCTCGCCGGGGCCAGAGGATTGCAGCGCGCTAAGCGGCGCATAACCGGTCCAGCCGTGAAGCGGCGCTCCCCCGGTTACGACAAAAGCCGCCAGCAGCACGATAAAGCCGAGAAAGGTGGTCCAAAACGACAGCATGTTCAGTACCGGAAAAGCCATGTCCGGCGCGCCGATTTGAATCGGCAAGAAGTAATTTCCGAATCCCCCTTGCGGCGCCGTGGTCAGCACAAAGAAAACCATGATCGTCCCGTGCATGGTCAGCAGACTCAGATACGTCTCCGGTTTGATCTCCCCAAAGAACGGCAGGACTGCCCCAGGCCAGATCAAGTGGATGCGCATCAGCAGCGATAGAAACATGCCGACAAACACGGCGGCCAGCGCCAGGAAGTAGTACTGCAGGCCGATAACTTTGTGGTCCAGACTGAAGACCCATTTGCGGATGAAACCCTGTGGTGCTGCGTGCGCGTCAGCTGCGTGGACGGCTGATTCGTGAGTAGACATGGTTATTGTTTCTCCGCCTCCCGTGCCGCCAACCATTTATCGAACTCTTCCTGACTGACCACCCTCAGGATGCCGTGCATTTTGTAGTGGCCGAGTCCGCACAGCTCCGCGCAGGCAATCTCATACTCTCCCGTTTCAATCGGCGTAAAATGCATGTGGATGGCCAACCCGGGCACCGCGTCTTGTTTGAACCTCATCGCGGGAACAAAGAAGCTGTGGATGACGTCGTGAGCGCGAAGGATCACCTCAACCTCGCGGTTGACAGGCACCACCATCACTCCGCTTACCACATCATCCTTGGAAGCCGGATCTTTCGGATCCATACCCAGAGCTGCTTCACCGCCAGCTGAAGCATCTTCTAGTTCCGGTTTCGTCACGCCGAATTTTCCATCCGCCCCCGGATACCGGAAATACCAGGCGAACTGCATGCCGGTCACTTCGACGTGCACCGCATTGGCCTCGGCTTGCCGGAACCGCTCGGACGCCCAAATCGAACTGCTCATCAGGTTCATACCGATGAATAGGACTGCGGTGAGCACCGTCCAGATCAACTCAAGCTTCGTGTTGCCGTGCGAATATTCCACCGTGGCGGAGGACCCGCCTGCACGGTACTTCCACGCCAGAAAGCCCAGCGCAAGTTGCGCGGCCACGAAGACAACACCCATCAATATGAAGGAAACGGTGAAGTGATGATCGATGCCGGCGGCAGCAGCGGAGGCCCCCACTGGCAACCACCACCACTTCGCGATGAAAATATAGGTGCTGATAAGGGTGATCAGCCAGATGACTACGAATAACATGAGGCCCATTGCGCAGACCCCCGAGTTGGATTCTCGGCCTTCCCCACTGAGGCCCTGCCCGAATTCCCTGCGTTCAGAGAAGTGGGGGATGTGAACGCGGGGAATATATCACAGCTTCTTCTGAGCGCAAGCAGGTTCTTGCATCTATTATTTTCTGTTGTTGAAGCTTCTTCGCGGAAGGAGCTCTAAATTATTTCCTCGCAACGCCGTAAAGACGCATTGACGAAATTTTTTGTTTTGAGTAATATCCGTTTCGTTTCTGGGGGATCCGGTGAAATGTTGAGGGCCTCGCGATGTTTTCGTATCACACTTCTCCAATCCGGCGGGCCTCGGACGCTCTCGGCGAACGCGCCCATTCTCTATAATATTTTCCGTTCATCCAAGGAGTTTTTCGGATTCTTGGGGCGGCAGTCTTCCTGCTTCACGGATAAATCGAAATCATTTCTGACTCAAGCTGTAATTCGGGACCAATCTTTCTCCGGCTCCGGCTTTCCTGGCGTCGGCGGGCCTACACTCTAGGGGGAACGTGCGGCGCTTCCAGGGGCCGCCAATTATTTTCGACGACCAGGAATCCAGGAGGTATCGCATGGCGGGCCCGGAAACTGATTCGGCCAAACCAAAGCCGGAAGCGGCGAAGACATCCGCTGCCGGTGGCGGAGATGCAACAAAATATGTTGGTACGCCTGCCGTGGGTACGTCCAAAGCTGCAGCGGCTGGCGGTTTGGCGACTGTCGGTCCCGAGCCCAGCGAAATCAATCGGAAGCGCCGGCGTCTGGTGTGGGTCACCGTCACCGGATTTCTCGGCGCCTGGTTCATCGCCTTCTTTAGGTTTTTCCTTCCCCGCACTCTTTTCGAACCTCCCACCATCTTCAAGATTGGTTACGCCTCGGACTACTCCTTGGGCGTCGATACCAAGTGGCAGCAGAAGTACCGCATCTGGGTGGACCGCACGCCGAGTCGTGTATTCGTCATTTACGCCCGCTGCACCCACCTCGGCTGCACACCCGACTGGAAAGCCAGCGAAAACAAGTTCAAGTGCCCATGCCACGGCAGCGGTTACGACAGCGAGGGTGTCAACTTCGAAGGCCCCGCGCCACGCCCCATGGATCGCGCGCACGTGGAATTGGCTCCCGATGGTCAGATCATTGTGGATACCTCCCGGCTCTATCAATGGCCCAAGGGACAACCAAGCAAATTCGATGATCCCGGAGCATTTTTGCCGGTTTAACCATGCATCTTTTTAGGGGCGGGGCTTGCCCGCCCGTTTCGCGAAGTAAATTAAGGAGATCGTTAAGCCACCGAAAAACGGAGCTCAGCAATGCCTGAAGACACCAAGGGAAACGGGAACAACGGCAAATCGGACGGCCTGCTCGGGCGCATCAAGGCGGGCGTTAAGGAGGACCTTGAGTCCCTCAAGGCGGACCTGCCCGCAAAAGCAAAAGAACAAGTCGAGTTGCTGAAGAAACCCACCAAGTCCCAGGTTTTCACTTCCATTTTCCGCCACAAGCACGACGACACGCCGCGCAACCGCGCACTCGGCGTTCTCTCCAACGTCTTCTTGCATCTGCATCCTGCCAAGATCAATCGCGACGCGGTGCGCTACAGCTACACCTGGGGCATGGGAGGCATCACCTTTTATTTGTTTATCGTCCTCACCCTTACCGGCGTGCTGCTCATGTTTTACTACCATCCCAGCAAAGTGCAGGCTTTCCGCGATGTGCTCTATCTCGAACACGACGTGCCCTTCGGCAAACTATTGCGCAACATGCATCGCTGGGCCGCCCACTTGATGGTTATCGCTGTCGAGCTGCACATGTTCCGCGTATTCCTGACCGGTTCTTACAAGAAGCCGCGCGAGTTCAATTGGAACGTCGGCGTCATCCTCCTGGTGCTCACGCTGCTGCTCTCCTTCACCGGCTATCTGCTTCAGGACGATCAACTCGGCTTCTGGGCCGTCACTGTCGGCACAAACATGGCCCGCGCTACTCCGCTCCTCGGACACGAAGGTCCCTTCGGCCCGCAGTTAGGCATGACGCCGTACAACGACGTCCGCTTCGGCCTTCTCGGCGGCTCCATCGTCGACGCCAACGCTCTTCTTCGTTCCTACATCTGGCATTGCATCGGCATTCCCATCATCGCTTCCATCTTCATGATCCTGCACTTCTGGCGCGTACGTAAGGATGGCGGCATCTCCGGCCCAGCGGCTGTGGTGCTCGACTCCGAAGTGAAGGAGGCGAAGAAATAACCATGGATTGGAAACAACTGTGGGAAATCCTTTCCGCCGCGGACAACGTGCCCATCATCGCGATGATTCCGCTGCTTGCGTTCTACATGTACCTTGCTTGGAAACAAGCCCATGCGAATGACGTCTTGATCGAGCAACTCGCCGGGGATGCGGCGATGGCCAAGACGCATCACCGCAAAGCCTGGCCCTTCAAGCCCGGCTGGGCGAAGGAAGTTCACGTCTGGCCCTTTCTGCTGCGCGTGGAATTCCTGGCCGCCATCATCGTCACCATCATTTTGATGATCTGGTCCATCACCCTCAATGCGCCGCTGGAAGAACCGGCCAACCCCAACCTCACCATGAACCCGGCGAAAGCGCCGTGGTATTTCCTGGGCTTGCAGGAAATGTTGGTTTACTTCGATCCCTGGATCGCGGGGGTGGTCATGCCCACCCTCATCATTGTCGGTCTGATGGTGATTCCTTATATAGATACCAATCCCCTGGGCGCCGGCTACTACACCTGGAAGCAACGCAAATTCGCCATCGGAACATTCCTATTCGGCTTCATCATCCTGTGGGTCTCGATGATTTTCATCGGCACCTTCATTCGCGGCCCCGGATGGCAATGGTTCTGGCCAGGCCAGACCTGGGACCACAACCGTCTCATCTATGAAGTCAACATCGACCTGCCCGATATTTTCGGAATCACTTCGAATTGGGGCAAAGGCATTTTTGGTGCGGTAGTAGTCGGCGGCTTCTTCGCTGTTGGCGGCCTGTTTGTGCACGCCTTTTTCCGCCGACATAACGCTAAAGACTACAAGCGCATGAGCCTGCTGCAGTACTCCATCATGATGACGTTTTTCCTGACCATGATTGGATTGCCGATCAAAATGTTGTTGCGCTTGCTCTTCCACATTAAGTACGTGTGGATTACACCCTGGTTCAACGTTTAGGAGGACGAACAACTACTCCCGGGCCTGATTTAAATGAAGTTGTAGGGGCGCAGCATGCCGCGCCCCATCTCGGCAAGATTTCTCAAGGTTCTGCAGCAGCCCGCCCTCCGGCGGATGTGGTTTCTAGAAATCGGAAGTGTTTAGGAGAAACTGGTGCCCGAAAAGCCCATTCCCGAAAACGACCCGGTAGTCAGCAAGTCGCTCGC
>JBGPIX010000066.1:0-18848 GCA_041485085.1 Candidatus Acidiferrum sp. | reverse complement strand
GCCATTTTCAAACTCAGCGTCCTCCCTTCGCACCACCCCGCGCTTTTCGCAAATTTGCAGCAAATCGCCGATCGCGCCGGCCTACCGCATGCGCTAGTAGCCCGCGCCGGCGGCACGATCTACTTCGCTCTGCTCCCCACTTCCACGAACGACGAAATCACCGCCCGCCTCGCCCAGATCTCTGCCCAAGTCTTCGACGCAACTCGCGCATCCAATGGAGACCCCACTCTTCTGCTCGCGCCTCCTTCTTTCAATAAACCACTCAACCTCCGGCACGATTTTCCCGTTGTGCGGAAATCTCTGCCGGCCGATATGGACTCTGTTTCATCTAAATCACATTCAAGCGCTCGGGCGAAGCTCTTTCAACCGGGTCCGCCTCTTACGAGCCGCCTCAAGACCGCCTTCGACCCGCATGACATACTCGCCCCGGGCCGTCATTTGGCGTGACCATTCTGCGAGCGACCGCCGAGCGGCAAATCTTCCCGGCACCGTTATCAATAAACACTCCTGAGCCAGGGCCGCCCATTTCCGGCTAAACTAGACCTAACTATTTCCTTTCGGCCACAGGGACGGTGAGCCGAATTCTGATGGTCGGGGTGACCGGAGGAACTATTTCGTATGGAATTGCAAACCGCGAAGGAACAACCGTCCTTCTATTGTAATCGTTGCGATAAGTGGGTTGACGGCATCGAAGACAAACAAAACTCACCAGATACGAGAGGAATCATTCAAGTTCTCTGCGATGAGTGCGGCGGCGCGATCCGCTACCGCGTTCCTGGTCTTTGGAAAAGGCTACGGCGCAGGGCTTCTCAATTCTTTGGATCTGCGTTCAGCGCACGGAATAGGTAGTTTAATTCGTGGGACTCGTCACTACTGATATTGTGACGGCGCTCACAATGGAAATGCTACGTTGACGTAGTCATGGGTATGACGGAGCGTGTATGAAAAGACAACTTTGCGCCGGAGTTGGTGTCTTCACCACCCTTTGCCTATCTTTTGTCTTTGGCTCTGCGGTGCAGACACAGACACACCTGCCAGCCTCGAACACAGCTCAGAAGGGAACTCCCGTGGCAGCACATGCAAGCGGAACATTTGAAGTAAAGCTCGTCCCCCAGCCGCCGGAAGACAAAGCCGAGGGCTCAACCCTCGCCAGGATGTCCATCGACAAACAATTCCACGGCGATCTCGAAGGCACCAGCAAGGGCCAGATGCTGACTGCTGGCACGGACGTCAAAGGTTCCGCCGGCTACGTCGCGATCGAGCGGATCACTGGAACGCTGCAAGGCCGCACCGGAAGCTTCGTCCTCCAACACAGCGGAACTCTGACGCGCGGCGCACCGCAACAATCCATCACTGTCGTCCCGGATTCCGCCACCGGCCAGTTAGTCGGCCTCACCGGCAAAATGACGATCAACATCGCCGACGGTAAGCATTCCTTTGACTTCGAGTACACCCTCCCCGAAGCCCATTGATCCCCGGCAATCACTAGCCAAGGGTCACCCGTCACCATCCGTTGTATCATTCCACCCCGTGAACATCCTCTTGAACGAAGTCGAATGCCGGGTTCTCGGCTCTCTCATCGAAAAAGAAATAACTACACCCGAATATTACCCCCTTTCACTGAATGCTCTGGTCAACGCTTGCAATCAAAAATCGAACCGCGAGCCGGTCATGAATCTCGACGAAGCCGCCGTTCGCCAGGCATTGCATTCGCTTGACGGACAATCCCTGGTCCGTTCCGTCAGCGCCTCGGACAGCCGCGTCACCAAGTACGAACACCGGCTCCAGGAAGCCTTCAACTTCTATCGCCACGAGATCGCCATCCTCTGCGTTTTGTTGCTGCGCGGTCCGCAGACCCCCGGCGAACTTCGCACTCGCGCCGAGCGCATGCATCCGTTCGAGGACCTGAGCGCCGTGCAATCGAGTCTCAACCACTTGATGAAGCGCGAGCCCCCACTCGCCAAAGTTCTTCCCCGGCAACCTGGTACCAAGGAATCCCGCTACGCACATCTCTTGTCCGGCGACGTGGAGGCTTTCGAGCCGAAGTCAGAGGCCGAAGCAATCGCAACTACGAGTCCTGGCGACACCGATCGCATTGCGCTTCTGGAGAAAGAGTTTGCTGCGCTTCGCCAGGAAGCCGCGGATCTTAAGAGAGAGACCGCCGATCTGAGGCAACAGTTCGCGCAGTTCAAAAAGCAATTCGAGTAGTCAAGTCGAAGGCGAGCAACTCTCTGTCATCTCGTCTGGATTATCGCGGATCAGAAATCCGTCAGCGAATCAGTTGGTAAGGCGACGCGAACCGCGTTCAGAACTGCCGCGAGGTCAATGATTTCCTGGGCGACGGCTCCTCCGATAGGCGGCAAGAATCCGAACGCCGCGGCAATCATTCCTAAGATACTCAAGGCCATTCCGCCGATCGCGGATTGCAGTGCAATACGACGCATGCGCCGCGCGATATGAATCAGTTCGTCCACTCGGCCGAGCGAAGTTTCCAAGATGACGGCGTCTGCGGCCTCGGACGTGATATCGCTCTGCACTCCAAAGGCCACGCCGACGGTCGCCGCTTGCATTGCCGGGGCATCATTGATGCCATCGCCAAGGAACAGCGTCGGAGCTTGCGCCGCTTCCTTGCGGACAATCGCCACTTTGTCTTCCGGGCTCTTGGCCGAATGCAGTTCGGTGATGCCTACTTGCTGAGCCAGATGCCGCACCTCTTGGTCGCGATCGCCGGAGACAATCAAGACGCGGTTGACCGCATGGCGCGGCCCCAAGTGTTTTATGAAAGTGCGGCTCTCCTGGCGAGGCTGGTCGTGGAAGCGAAAGGTTGCGGCATATACATCGTCGAGAAAGATTAAGCACTCCAGCCCCGGAGTGACCGGTGGCAAAGTCAGTCCACGGTCGATGATTTTCTTGCGGTTCGTAATCCAGACCAGGCGCCCGCCGACTTTACCGCGCAGCCCTTCGCCGGGGCGTTCGCTGATTTCGGCGACAAGTTCCACGGGCAGGTTTTTCCTTTGAGCGGCCTGTACAATCGCTTGAGAGAGAGGATGCTTGGAATAATGTTCGAGGCTCGCGGTAATTCGAAGCACATCATCCTTCGCAAATCCGGGAGCGCAGAGAATCTCCCACAGCGCAGGTTTGCCATACGTCAGCGTTCCCGTCTTATCGAAAATCAGAGTCCGGCAGCGGTCGATCTGTTCGAGCACGGCTGGATTCTTGATGATGATGCCGCGTCTGGCAGACAGGGAAATTGCGCCAATCACGGCCACGGGAATGGAAATGAGAAGCGGACAGGGCGTTGCAACCACGAGGACAGCCAGAAATCGATGGGATTCGCCGCTTACCGCCCAGGCGACACCCGCGAGTGAGAGTGCCAGCGGTGTATACCAGGCGCCGAGCGTGTCTCCCAGGCGGCGGATGCGCGGGCGGCGTTGTTCCGCGTCTTGCATCACTTGCATAATTCTTGCGTAACGCGAATCCACCGCCAGTTTCTCAGCGCGAATTTGCAAGGCGGCGTCACCATTGATGGAGCCTGATATCACTTCGGACCCCGGCGTTTTTGCAATCTCGAATGGTTCTCCCGTGAGGTAGGCTTCATTCATCTTTCCGTGGCCCTCGACGACGACTCCATCGACGGGACAAATTTCGTGCGGAAAGACGACCAGCATATCCCCGATGGCCACGTCGTTGAGTTGTATATCAGAAAGAGTTTGCTCACGCTTTCGATGGGCTATTTGCGGCATGCGCTTGGCGAGAGCATCCAGGACGGAGGAGGCGCGGCGGCTGGCAAATTCTTCAAGGGCCGTTCCTCCTGAGAGCATCAGGATGACGATGGCGGCAACAAGATATTCGCTCAGGATCACCGAAGTGACGATCGAAATTCCAGCGAGGTGATCCGATCCAAACTCCCGGGCAAAAAGTTTCCGCGTCAGGGGAATCAAAAGTGGCACTCCGCCTACGAGCAAGACAACAATCAGCGGAGCTTGCCAGGCGATTCGGGGAGAATGCACAAGAAATCGCAGAAGCAGGTGGAGAAGAATGCCTGTAATGGTGAGAAAGGCAATGTTGTTCGGCTTGGTCAGCCTGCTGAGGACGCCGATTCTTTCCACGTGTATTGTTTCCATGCTAGCGACGCTCAAGACAATACATCTTGCTGCCCCATTCGAGGAGGTGCGGGATACGGCTCAAGTGTAGCTCGTTTGAATGGTGGCTTGGATAAACCTCGTTCGATAGTGACCAAAATCACGGCGCGAGGTGACTGGTGTTACTGCAATCTTACGGCCGCGGCGCTAAATCTCGATTGGGACTTTCTCGGTTGGCAGCAGTGACCGAGACTGAGGGAGGAGAAATCCAATGAAAGTAAAAGAAGTGATGATGGGGACACCGTATTACTGTCAACCGGGAACCAATCTCGGAGTGGCAACGGAGCTGATGTGGAACGCAAATTGCGGATTCCTTCCCGTCGAAGCTTTAGATGGAAAGGTGATTGGAGTGGTCACCGACCGCGACATCTGCATCGCGCTCGGAACGCGCAGCCGCCTCGCAGGGGACGTTCTTGTGAGTGAGGTGATGTCAGGCAAACTCTGCTCCTGCGCGCCGGATGACGAGATCCATGTGGCGTTGCAAACCATGAAAGACGGGAGAGTACGCCGGCTTCCGGTAGTCGCTAAAGATGGCTCCCTTGTGGGTGTCATTTCGATGGACGACATCCTTTTGCGGACGGAACCCATGAGCCTGGGCAAGGAACCGGAGCTGTCGAGTGATGAAGTTGTGAGAACTTACCGGGCGATCACGCAACGCCAGGTTCCGCAAGTGGTGGCACAGAAAGCCGCAGCCGCATGATTTGCGTCACGTCGAATCGTATTCCGGGTCACTGACTTTGCGCTGAAAATAGGAGTAGTAAGGGAGCGTAGAAGGACACGGACTGCCAAGGGAACGAGCGGCGTGGCTACCGGGCGCGGAGAAGAACGGCCAAGCCCGCAGCTCTACCTCAGCGGCAAGCACGATGGCCAGACGGAGGCTAGACCTGGCAGAGCTAGTGTCCTTCGATCCAGGGCAGCGGTGAGGCCCGAAGTCTACACGAAGCGTCAGTGAATCCGACGCACCGGCCCTTCAGACCGGAAAATGCTTCGACGCCCCCCGCTGCCTTCAATCTAGTAAAACGGGCGCCTCTGGTGAGGCGGAATGCAACTGAGGAGGGTCTCATGAAAAATCTGTACAACACGGAAAGGTTGTTTGAAGATTTGTTTGGTGTTCGCCGTGAATTCGACGACATGTTCAATCGCATTTTGACCGGCAAGACATGGGGTTTGGAACTGCCGGAGTTCAAGAAGGAGTTCAACATTGCTCCCGCGGTAGAGACTTATATCGACAAAGAAGCGAAGAAGTATGTTTGCCGCGTAGCCCTGCCGGGTGTGGAGCCGAAGGAAGTGCAAATCCAGGCACAGGGAAATCTTCTCGTGATTCGTGGCGAGAGGAAAGTGACACACAGGGAGAAGGAGGCGGAGCTCTTCGAGGAGGAGATCGCCTACGGCGCGTTTGAGCGAACACTCACGCTGCCCGAGGGCGTGAACACCGAGAAGCTGACCGCGGAATACATCAACGGCGTGCTCGAGATCACCGCGCCAGTGGCTGCAGCAGCCCTGCCGCGTAAGATCGAAATCAAGACGACGACGCCACTCGTAAAGCAGATGGCCGCGTAAAAACGCGAATAAAAAGAGAACGGCCCGGAATCCTTGGATTCCGGGCCGTTTAGTTTTCGTGCGTACTCAGCTTTGCAGCGCCAAGTCACATTGGAAAGTGATCACCGTCACAGCCACAGCTTGTGTCCCGGCGTATTCATTAAAGCAGGGAGGTGGCGCATGAAAGCAGCGGAAGCAAGAGAGAGAATCGCACTTAAAAACATCCTGTTCGCAACTGACTTTTCTCCAGCCGCGGCCGCGGCCGCCCCGATCGCGATCGAGATCGCGCAGCGTTACGGAGCGAAAATAATCGGGCTACATGTAAATCCATTCGACAGTTACACGGCTGCGGCGCCAGAGGCCTGGGCTTCAATGGCCGAAGCAACCGAAAGAGAAAACAAGGAAGATGCCCAGCGCTTGAACGAGCAGCTCAAGGACATCGAACACGAAGTGGTGATCGGTGAAGGAAACATCTGGGAAGTGATCTCGAGCCAGATCAAGGAGAAGGGAATCGACCTGATCGTGGTGGGGACGCGCGGGCGCACGGGATTTGGAAAGACCGTACTTGGTTCGGTGGCCGAAGAAATTTTGCGGAAGGCGCCGTGCCCGGTGCTGACGGTAGGTCCGCACATCAATCTCTGGTCCGAAGAGTACGCCAAGATGCACGAAATCCTGTATGCCACGGATCTGGCGACAGACTCCCCCGCTGCGGCTCCGTACGCCATTTCCCTCGCGCAGGAGAATCAGGCACATCTTGTGCTGCTGCACGTGATGGAAGGCCCGAAAACCGGAGAATTGATGGATACTCCAGAAGTAGTGGATCTCAAGGAGCGAAAGCTGCAGCAATTGGTTCCGCAGCAAGCCGGTTTGTGGTGCGACCCCACGTACATCGTCGAACAGGGGCCAGCGGCAGAGAAGATCCTGGACGTTGCAAAGCGGCGACACACGGCTCTGATCGTGTTGGGAGCCAAGCCGGCGGGCTGGCTCTCCACTCATTTCAATGTTGGAACGATTCACAAGATTGTTTCTGAGGCCACCTGCCCGGTTCTGACGGTTCGCGGCTGAAGCCGGAATGCAAACCCTGAGAGCAAGTGTGCTCTATTTCGCGGTAGTCTTCGGAGCGGGGTTCATCCTCGGCCCCATTCGCATCATGTGGGTTGTCCCGCGACTCGGCACGAGAATGGCCGAGCTCCTGGAAGCACCCATCATGTTTGTGGTCAGCGTCGTGGCGGCGCGCTGGATCATTCGCACATTCGCTTTGCCGCCCGCGCTTTCGCAGCGCTTGGCTATGGGTGGGATCAGCTTGGGCCTAATGCTAACCGCGGAGTTTACGCTGGTCTTTTGGCTTCGCGGCCTCTCGATCAGAGAACATCTGGCAACCCGGGACCCTGTGGCTGGGGCAGTCTATTACTTGCTCCTCGGCTTGTTTGCCGTCATGCCGCTCCTGGTGGCCCGAACGCAGGGACACGCGGCAGCCGCGAATCGCGCCGCCCACTAAGCCGCCGATACTGCCTGATGGATTTCTCCAGCTTTAGTCTCCGGCCAGAGCACTTTCAGCACGACGCCGTATTCTTCCTCGTGCACCAGCGTAAAAACGAGTGAGCAGCGCTCGCAGAGCCAATAGTGCCGGACTGCGGGGCTGCCGTCGGGCGAAGCGTCCGCCGGAGGACTCCCGCTTGCCGCGACCGTATCCGGCCGAAATCGGAAAAACTTGCCGCCCCCCGTCCAATGAAAGGCAGCCGGACACACGGGGTTTGCACACTTCGGATGTTGCTTTTGATACAAAGGGGTTCCCTTCACTCGTGCGGCGTCCGCTGCGGCCAGTTTGTTGCGCTCAGCTCGAATAGCCATCCGTTCCTCTTCCAAACGTTGAATCGTGGCTTGCAGCCAATCTCCGACTGTTTCCTCGACCTCTCCTTGGGTGCTGTTCTGGTAGAGGGAAGCTAGACTCTCACCGAACACATTGAAGGGAATGTGGCGGCAGGGAATCTTTTCAGAGCGTTGTTCGGGTGGGACCAATTGCATCAGAACGCAATCGCTGCAAGGAGCGGGATTCTCTTTCGAATCGAAGTTCACGCAGGTGAGAGAATCCTCGAAAATGTATTGAGGCCGCCATGGCGTTCTCGGCGAGCGGCCATAGCCTCCGTCCTTCAAGAACTGAAGTTCAAATCGCAGAACGTCCAATAGATCGCGTTCATCCTTCTGCATGCGGCACCTCTACACACCAAAAATGGTGGGCTTAGCGGTGAGGGCTTTCTGTAACCTCCGTCACATTGAGACGTGACCGGAATCACAGCCGGTGGGTTACCAAATCCAGTAGAAGGAAGTTAGCGGTTTGCAAAATTGTTGCCAGGTGGCCCCGTATGCCTAGCGCGTTTCGTTTTGTGTCACGCCGAGAGGGGAGTATACTCCGTACTGGTGAACCCATGCGTGCCCCCTACGGTCTCGAAATCATCGAGAACTGCATGTCCTGCCCCCACCGCGAGGATAAGCTCTTCTGCAATCTTTCAGCTCCTGCGGTGCAAAGGCTCGCCGCCATCGCCTCGGCGGCAGCCTATCCGAAAGGGGCCACCCTCTTTGTGGAGGGGCAGTCCCCGCGTGGCGTATTCATCATTTGCAGTGGCCGCGTGAAGCTTTCCACCTCATCCGCGGATGGGAGAACTTTAATCTTAAGGATCTCGGAACCCGGGGAGGTCTTGGGTTTGCCGGCTACCGTGACAGGTATGCCTTACGAACTCACGGCGGACGTAATCGAGCCGGCGCAGGCCAATTTCATCTCCCGGCAGGATTTCCTGCTGTTCCTTCGAGAGCATGGCGAAGCCGCGTTGCGGGTGGCGCAACAGTTGGGTGAAACCTATCACGCCGCGATTGCCGAAATGAGGACCATTGGCCTCTCCCATTCGGCGGGCGAAAAGTTGGCCCGCTTCCTGCTCGATCTTGCTGTAGACCATGATACGAGCAAGGGGGATATAAAACTCACGCTTACCCTCACTCACGAGGAAATCGCTCAGATGATTGGGGCTTCCCGCGAAACGGTGACCCGCCTGTTCAGCGATTTTAAGCGCAGACAACTCCTGCAAATCAAGGGTTCGACTCTTATTATCAAAAATAAGGTTGGGCTCGAAAATGTCTTGAGCTCCTAGTTCCCGGCTTCTCCTTCCGAGCAATTTTCCCCTTCAGATAGAGCTATGTGATGGGCGTCACATTAATCGGTGATGCGTGTCACGGCACGATTCCGTAGCAAGAGGTGACAATGCTCACGTTCAATCCCAGCAGTGAGTTCGGAAACAGAGCCCGCGGTTTTCGGGCAAGATCTGGAGGGTAAAGGAATGAAGGGTCGCGTACTGAATACCGGCATTTTTGGAAGCTTTATCGCGGTTGCCGTTGTGATTTTGGTGCTGCTTGGATCTGTGCCGAAAAGTTCGGCCATTCCTGCGTTTTCCAGGAAATACCAGACGTCCTGCACCACCTGCCACAACAACTATCCCGAACTGAACGACTTCGGAGAGGCCTTCAAGAAAAACGGATTCAAGTTTCCGAAAGACGACGAAGTTTTCGTCAAGGAGCCTCCTGTTCTGCTGGGGTCCAAGGCGCAGAAGGAAGCGTTCCCCGGCGCTGTCTACCCGGGGGAGATTCCCGGATACCTGCCAATCGCGTTCCGGTACGAAGGGAATTTTAACCTGAATCGCAAGCAGCCCGCCGGAGTCGCACAGAACGGGTTCGCACCGCGGACGGACCTCTTTGCTCCAAACACGTTCACCATCATCAGTGCGGGGAGCTTCGGGCAAAACATCTCGTTCTGGATTGATGATGACATATCGGTCGGGGGGGCCAACGCCGATGGAGGATTAGGGGACGGCTGGCTCAAGTATAACGATTTGGGCCACAAACTCGGGTTGCCGAAGAATGCGCTGAACGTTCGGTTCGGACAATTCGAACTCGATATCCCGTTCACGCAGGCAAAATCCATCTATCTCTCTCCCTTTGACATTTACGGCGAACCGAATGTGGGTATAGGCGGCCCCTGTCCTAGCGCCGACCCAAACAGAATCCTTGTCCAATGTGAAACAGCAAACAATCCCTTCATTTTTGGCGCGGGGCAACGTGGTATTGAATTTGGTGGCACGCCCAATAATGGGAATTTCAATTGGTCGGTTGCCGTCACAAACGGAAGTAATGACGGAACGGCGACGCGGAGTTCGAAGGACGTTTACGTTCGCGTCTCTCAGAAATTCAACCTCGAACGCGATCCGGAAAGCCGCAATGCCGTCCAGGCGGCAGGCCCAACCGGTCCTCGGGACCACACGTCGATTCGGCTGGGATTCTTCTACTATTACGGCAAGAATCAGCAGAACCAAGACGGAACACTATTCCCCGGTGTGACGACAACCGTCGAGGAACCCTTCTATCGCGTGGGCGGCGATCTCCGTTTCAAGTACCGTCACTTGGAACTTTTTGGACTAGCGATGTACGGCCATGACGAGAATCACCTGTTCACCCCCGAGTCGGAAACGGGGCCTGCGACTATCGTCCCGGCAACTGCCATAAAATTCGCCGGAGGATTCGCCGGCGCCAATTACTGGATCCATCCGTGGCTGATCGGGACGTTCCATTACGACGCGGTGAACTCCTTTGCGGACAGCGTAAATGGAACACCTTTCTCGCAGCATCAAACACGGAACCGCTTCAGTCCGGGCTTTCAGGTGCTGGTGCGCGCCAATATCAAAGTCGTTGGCGAATATCAATACACTTTTGGTCAGCCGTACACGGACCTGGCAGGAAATCCCCTTTTCTTCCGCCCAAATACGTTCCAAACGGGCATCGACTACGTGTTCTGAAATATTGGGCTCGAAAATCAAATCGCACGCACATCAAATACGAGAGGAATGTCATGAGTCTATCGAGAATTGCAGCAAAGGCAGCAGTCGCGGTAAGCATTACGCTGATCTTGGGAGTGGCAGGCAGGGCCAATGAAATCAAGGGCAAAGTCAGCGTGCAGGGTATCAAGTCCGCGGAGAACATCGCCGTGTATGTTGATGCGATCCCGGACAAGAAGTTCGATGCCCCGAAAGACCATGTTGTCATCGACCAGCGGAAGATGGCATTCATTCCCCATGTCGTCGCCGTGCAGCAGGGAACTACAGTGGATTTTCTCAACAGCGACCCTGTCGGCCACAACGTTTACTGGCCATCGATCAGCGGGAACAAGAAGCTCTCTCACAATCTTGGAACTTGGCCGAAGGGCGACAAGAAGCCGTTCCAGTTCAATGATCTCGGCACGGCTTCTCTCTTGTGCAACGTCCATCCCGAAATGTCCGGCTATGTCGTGGTTGTTCCCACGCCGTATTTTGCGGTGACGGACAAAGACGGCAATTTCGAAATCAAGAACGTGCCGGCCGGCAAATACACGCTGAAGACCTGGAGTGAAGACGGCAAGCCCACCACCCAAGCCGTGGACCTCAGCGGCGCAACGGCAACCGTTGAACTGACCGTCAAGAAGTAATAGTTTGGGGACCCGGAGGGAGCCATCCAGGTGAGCACGCGCACAAAACTCGTCGATCTTGGATGGCTGGAGTCCAACTTTCCCTGCATGCAGGCGTGCCCCGTCCACACTCAGGCCGGACGGTACGTCTCTTTGATCGCGCAGGGACGGTACGAGGAAGCGTACCGCTACGCCAGGGTCCCCAACCCTTTTGCCTCCATCTGCGGCCGCGTGTGCGGCCATCCGTGCGAGCCTGCCTGCCGGCGCGGGCAATTTGACATGCCCATTTCCATCCGCGCTTTGAAGCGCTTTGTCACTGAGCGCCATGGGCCGGAATCGCGTAATCCCGTCGATGTTTTTCCCGAGCGGCCTCAGGTAACTCGTCCGGAAAAGATTGCCATCATCGGTTCCGGTCCCGCGGGCATGTCCGCTGCGCACGATTTGGCGCTGCTCGGATATGCCGTAACCGTTTTTGAAGCCGCGGCCGTGCCCGGCGGGATGATGCATCTCGGCATTCCGGAATACCGCCTCCCGCGCGACGTTTTGCAGGCGCAAATTCGTGAGATTCTCGACCTCGGCCCCGAACTTCGCCTCAACTCCCGGCTGGGCCGCGATTTCTCTCTCGAAGACCTCCGCCGCCAAGGCTACAAAGCGGTGTTGCTCGCATTCGGCCTGCACCGCAGCCGCGATCTCAATCTTCCCGGGCACGAACTCGACGGCGTCGTGAAGGGCATCGATTTTCTCCTGAACGTAAATCTCGGTTATCGATTTTCGATTGGCAAACAAGTAGTCGTGATCGGCGGCGGAAACGTCGCTATCGACGTGGCGCGCTCGGCCATGCGCGAGCAACAACAGAAACTGATGACCGACATCGCCGGCGTGGTGCTCCCCAATGAGCTGACTTCCAGCGAGATGGATGTCGCCATGAAGGAATTCATGGATGTTTCCCGCCAGGCTCTGCGCATGGGGGCTCGCGAAGTCCATCTGGTGTGCCTCGAATCGCGTGAAGAAATGCCCGCATCGGAAGAGGAGATCGAGGAAGGCCTGGTCGAAGGGATCAGGATGCATCCGTCGCTCGGGCCAAAACAGTTTGTTGGAAAGAACGGCAAGTTGACGGGCCTCGAAGTTCTGCGTTGCACTTCCGTATTCGATGCCCAGCACCGCTTCAGCCCAACGTTTGCTGAAGGCTCGGAATCCGTCATACCTTGCGATACGGTCATTCTCGCCATCGGCCAGGCCTCCGATGTTTCGTTCCTAAAACCCGCGGACGGCATCGAAACCACGCGCCAGGGGACGCTGAAGATTGACCCTGCAACGCTCATGACCACCGCGCCGGGAATTTTCGCTGCCGGAGACGTTGCTTTCGGTCCGCGCCTGATCATCAATGCCGTCGCGGACGGCAAGAAAGCCGCCGAAGAAATCGACAAGTTTATCCGTGGTCCCGAATGGAAGCCCAAAAACCAGTTTGTGCAAATCACGGTCCTGGATCATCACAAAATGGCCGAGGAGTACGACGAATACTCGCGCCTGGGGGTACCGGTAATCCCCTTGGAGCGACGCACGGGCGTGGCCGAAGTCGAGATTGGTTTCACCGAAGAGCAGGCACGGCGCGAAGCATCGCGTTGCCTGCAATGCTGGATCAATACGATTTTTGAGGGCAATGAAGCCGAAGGGACCGAATGCATCCTGTGCGGCGGATGCGTGGACGTTTGCCCGGAGAACTGCCTGCAACTCGTCCCGCTCGGCCAATTTGCGATTTCCGGCGAAACGCGCCAGCAGTTGGCCGCAACTTCCGATTCGCGCGAGCTTGAGCTTCTCCACCTGTCGCCGGAAGAACTGAGCGCCGGCGAAGGTTCCGTGATGGTCAAGGACGAAACGATCTGCATCCGTTGCGGCCTGTGCGCCGAACGCTGCCCGGTGAAGACCATCACCATGGAGGCTTTTGAAGTTTTCGATCGTGAGCCAAATCTAGTCCAAATTGAGGAGATGGTTCTCCACGCATGAGTGACGCAAAGAATTCCTCGATCCCCCCCCCACCCCGCTCCGAACGAGCGGGGGACGGGATCACCCGGCGTGATTTCTTGAATGAGATCACGCTGGGTGCTCTCGGTATCGCCGGTCTGGGTTCCGTTGCCGTGACGTATCAGTATTTTTCTCCCAACGTCTTGTTTGAACCGGCGACGACATTCCGCGCCGGCAATCCCGACCTTTATCCCGTCCACTCCGTGACCTTTCTCCAGGACCAGCAGGTTTACATCGTGCGCATGCCGGAAGGCTTCTACGCTGTCTCTGCCGTCTGCACGCACTTGGGCTGCATTACCGCATGGCACCCGGAACATGAGCTGATCGAATGCCCCTGCCACGGCAGCAAGTTCAAGGATGATGGCGCCAAAGTCGCTGGCCCGGCGCCTCGGCCGCTTCCACATTTCGCGATCTCGCTGACGGCGGATGGAGAGCTGCTCGTTGACAAATTGCAAGACATCAAGCCCACGCAAGTCTTGAAAGTTTGAGGGAGAAGATGGCGACATCCTTTCAATCGGCGCTGCAAAATCTTCGCGAAACGAAAGTCTGGAAGTCCATCTTCCGCCGCGGCCCCGCGAATACCAATCGCACTCGAAGTCTGGCCGTCTTCGGCAATATTTTCCTCCACTGGCTTCCCGTCAAAGTTCGCGAGAAGTCGCTCCGCGTGCGCGCCTCCTACTATCTGGGCTCCATCTCCTTCATCCTCTTCGTCGTTCTTTTTGTCACCGGCATTTTGCTGATGTTCTATTACCATCCGGCGGTTCCACATGCCTACCGTGACATGAAAGACCTGCAATTTGTCGTTTCCAACGGCGTCTTTCTTCGCAATCTTCACCGGCTCGCCGCGCATCTGATGGTCTTCGCCGTTTTCTGGCACATGTTTCACGTTTTCTACCGCGGCGGTTACAAACCACCTCACGAATTCAATTGGGTGGTCGGTGTCGTGCTTCTTCTGCTCACGCTCTTCCTCAGTTACACGGGCTATCTGCTGCCTTGGGACCAGCTCGCCTTCTGGGCCGTGACCGTGGGCACCAACATTATTTCCGCTATGCCCGTGCTGGGCGGCAAAATACGATTTCTGGTGCTGGGCGGCAATATCGTCGGCGAAAACGCCTTGCTCCGTTTCTACGTGTTGCACGTCGTGATTCTTCCTCTCGCGGCATTCGTGCTCATCGGAATTCACTTCTGGCGCGTGCAAAAGGACGGTGGTCTGACCGTGAAGCACAGGGACGAAGATGGAAAAGAATAAAATCGAGACCGGATTCAGTTCGGACGCCAAGAAGGATCCGCGCCGCATTGTCTTCGTGACCAAGAAGACCTCCGCGAAAGTCGTCGGCGATCCAGGCCCGCAGTTAATGACCTATCCCCACCTCCTGATCCGCGAGGCGATCGCCTTTCAGGTGCTGGTGATCGCCATGGTTCTCGTGGCCCTCTTTTGGGATGCGCCGCTCGAGCAGCTCGCCAATCCGCTGCTCACGCCGAATCCCGCCAAGGCGCCGTGGTATTTTCTCGGCCTTCAGGAACTGTTGCATTTCTTCCCGCCCTTCGTCGCCGGGATCCTGATCCCCACGCTCGTGGTGATCGGCTTGGTGGTCATCCCGTACTTCAACGTGAACATCGAAGGGGCGCCGATCTGGTCGCGGCCCGCGCGAAATCTGAGGGTAGTTCTCATCACCATATTCGCATTGCTTGCGTTTCTAGCCGTCTTCGATGCCTGGACGATCTTTGTACCCACCGCGATCGTTGCGGCCTTCTTGGTTTTTTCTTATACCGCCCGCGCCGGAGAAAAAGGCCTTCTTCCATCGCTCTCCAGAAAGCCGATCTCCTGGTGGGTCATGACCTGGTTCATCTCTGTCGCTCTTTGTTTGACTGTCGTTGGCACATTTTTCCGGGGCCCGGGTTGGTCTTGGGTCTGGCCGTGGAGAACTCATGTCGGCTGATGAAATGGGCAAAGTGACGTACCGCACGCGCTTGGTCTTCGCGATTTCCAGCTTGGTCTTCCTCGCCGTCCTGGCGATCTCGCCTTTCAAGGACTTTAGCCGCGAGTGGAAGCAATACAAGCGCTCCTACTTGAAGTTTGCGCAAAGCCGCCCTGACACCAAGAAGCTCGTCGCGGATTACCGTCCCGACATCGATCAAATCTGGCTCCCTGGGATGAATAATGTTGTCGATCGCTGCACTACTTGCCACCAGGGAATCACGCAAGCGAGCCTCGCCGATCCATCGGTGCCCCAGCCTTTCCGCGCGCATCCTCCCATTCCCCACAACGTTCGCGACTGGGGTTGCACCGTCTGCCATCGCGGCCAGGGTCCCGCCACGGAAGTCGCCGAAGCGCACGAATCCACCCTAGCCTGGGAACAGCCGATCTTGCCGACGCGGTTCATCCAAGCATCATGCGGCACCTGTCATTACTCCGACTTACCCCAGACGCCCCAACTCACGCGCGGGCGCCAGTTTCTCGGCGAATTGAATTGCCAGGGCTGCCACCGCCTCCCCGGAGTCGACCGCCCCGCCATGCTCGGGCCCGACCTCACCAACGTCGGCACCAAACTCACCCGCGAATGGATTTACAAGTGGCTGAAAGAACCTCGCACCACGCTCGATAAGGACGGCAATGTCACCGTGAATGGTTACGAAGCGCAAGAAGAGCCGCGCATGCCGAAGTTCCGCCTGACCGAAACCGAGCTTCGCGGCCTCTCCGCTTATCTCAGCGTTCAAAAAGCCAAAGCCCTCGCGCCTTACAAGATCGATGCCCGCGTCGTCGCCGCCTGGAGCAAGAATCCAGAGCTGGTTTCTCAGGGCGAGCTTCGTTTCCGCCAAATGTTCTGCTCCACCTGTCACTCGCTCGCCGTCACGCGCGCCGGCGAAACCAAGCTGATCGGCGGCGAAATCGGACCCGAGCTCACCAAAGTTGGCAGCAAGGTCAAACCAGATTGGCTCATCGCCTGGCTCCGCGACCCACAGGGCTATCTCCCGCACACGCGCATGCCCCGCTACGGCTGGTCCGACGAGGATCTCTACAAAGTCACGCAATACATCGCCACCAAGCTGGCCGATTCCGATTTGCTCACCACCGTTCCGCAACTCGGCCAACCAACCGAAGAAGAAATCAATCTCGGCCATCGCCTCTTCCTGGAAAAGGGCTGCGCGAGCTGCCACTCCATCGAAGGCCTGAATCCGCAGAAAGACTTTGGTCCCGACCTCAGCGCCATCGGCGGAAAGAACGCCTCCGAATTGGAATTCGGCGCCTCAAAGATTCCCCACAATCTCGTCTCTTACATCCAGGCGAAGCTGCAGGATCCTGTCTCCGTCAATCCCGCCGCGCGCATGCCGCAATACAATTGGAACCAGTCCGACCTCGACGCCATCACCACCGCGCTCCTCAGCCTGAAAGGCGCGCCAGCCACCAGCGCGCTGCAGAATCTCGTCGTTCCCCGCAAGGAAGTCGGCTTCCATCCTACCGGCGCGTTCGCCGAAGTCTACGAGCGCTACAAGTGCTACACCTGCCACAAATTCAACGGCTTCGGCGGCGACCTCGCGCCCGAGCTTACCTACGAAGGCAGCCGCGCCCAGCGCCAGTGGATCGTCGATTTCCTGAAGAATCCGCAAACGCTCCGCCCCACGCTTATCCTGCGCATGCCGCAATTCAATATGAGCGACAAGGACGCCACGACGCTCGCCGACTATATGGCCATGGTCCTGCAGCATCCCGCCGCCAATCCCGCCGCCGTGGACGCAAAACAATTCACGCCCGCGATGGCCGCCCTCGGCAAGCAGCTCTACGAAGTTAAATTCCAATGCCAGTCTTGCCACACCATCGGCGGCGCCGGCGGATACGTCGGCCCCAACTTGAACAATGCCGGCGGCTGGCTGACCGCAGCGTGGATCGAGGCTTGGCTGAAGAATCCCCAAGCGCTCGTTCCCGGCACCATTGAGCCCCGCCGCAATTTTACCGAAGCCGAGGTCCACGCCCTGACCGCTTACCTCATGACCTTGCGCCAAAGTATCAAGCCGCAAAAAACCGCGAGCGCCACATCACCGCGCTCCGCCGCTCAGGGAGCAGGCCGATGAAACTCCGCCTCTTCACCATCGCTCTCTTGTTAATCGCCATCGCCGGCGTCTCCGGTTGCCGCAAGCATGCCGAAGCCCCCAAACCCGATCCGCTTCTCGCCGCGTACGATACGGAACCCGACTGGTCCGACGCCACGCACGTCCTCCCTTTGAGCTACCAGCAAGCGCAAGGAAAGCGCGTCTTTTACCAGCAATGTGTCTGGTGCCACGCCGACGCCACTCCCGCCGGCCCATCCAATCGCTCGAACCTCACGCCCGTTCCGCCCTTGCTCAATGACGGCGCCACGCTCAACGCCGAGAGCGACGAATTCATGCAGAACATCATCACGCTCGGCGGCAGCGCTTTGGGCAAGTCCGCCATGATGCCGCCTTACGGCAAAATGCTTTCCGCCGAGGAAATCCGTTCCGTCATCGCTTTCACGCGTGCCATCGCCCAGCCGCCTTACCAGCCTCCCGCCCGGCCTGCGTCGCAGTATTCTGCGAAATAGGAGATACTAATTTTGCATCGCGGGAGATTCCGAATGGCTTACAGTTTTTTGCGCCGCCCTTTCCGGCAGTTCTTGCTTCCCACTCTTGGCTTGGCCATCGCTTTCTCCGCGCCATCCGCATCGGCGCAGGTCAGCCCCGCCGAAATTCTCAATCCCGATTTGCGAGCGCTGGAAGAATCCTATTTCCCGCAGTTGAAGGCCCTCAACCAATCCATCGCCAAGCTCAAGTTTCCCTTTCCTTTTTATCTCAGTCGCTACGTTGGCATTAACCCCGCGCAGCAGGCGGAGTCCGACTCCCGCGGCTTGGAGTTCGTCCGCTTCCAGGATCGCGTCATCCTGAAAGTTTCTGGCAACTACAACGCCGCCTATGACACCGCTCGCATGACCCAGAACGAACGCGCCGCCGCCACCTTTCGCACCGTAATCCTGCCCATCCTCAATCTAATGACATCCGTTCTGCCGCAGGACCTCGCTTGCGATGGCATCGGCTTTGAAATTTCTCATCACGCGCACACTCGCGAGCGCGCCTATGACTATGAAGGAAAGGAAAACCTCGTCGTGGTCCTGGATCGCAACGATGCTTGGGCGCTCTCCAGCGCCACTGCCGATTCCGAGCGCCAGGAAATCCTGAACCGCTCGAAGGTTTTTATCAGCGGCACGGACTTCGGCCTTTCGCTTGCGGAACGCGATCCCCTCAACGTGCAGGCCCTGCCGCGCTCCATCCCCGGCAGGCCCGATGCCACTTCTTCCGCGCGTTCTTCCACTTTGGTCGCGCGCTCTTCCTTGCTCAAACCAAACCACCCAGCGTCGCCCGTCTCCCCGGCAGTAGCCGCCCCGGCAGATCCTGCTCCTGCGACCGCTAACCCAGCTCCCGCGAGCACCACTCCCGTGGTTGCCCTGCCCAAGGCTGCTGATCCTCCGCCCGCCGCTCCTCCGGCATCGCCCGCCAATGCCGACCGCCTCAACGAAAAGTATCAAGCCCAGCTTGCTGCCCTCGCCAAGGAAGGCGCCGCGAAATATCATCTCGTCGATTACGCTCCGCCCGCCTTCATGGTCTTCCATGACCAGATCGCTCTCCAGATCAGCCTGCGAAATTCACTTCAG
>JBGPIX010000065.1:0-18924 GCA_041485085.1 Candidatus Acidiferrum sp. | reverse complement strand
CCTCGAAAGATTCCCACCTTCATGTTGAAGTAGCGCCCATACTCTTGCGCAACGAGATCCGCCGCCGCCTTCGAAGCGCCAAACAGCGAATGCAGCGTTTGATCGATCCGGCAGCTCTCGTCGATTCCCGCAAAATCTTCCGCCCGCGCATAGTCATAGCGCTTTTCCAGCTCCGTAAGCGGAATCTCATTGGGCGCATCGCCATAGACTTTGTTGGTGCTAAGAAATACAAATACCGCTTCAGGCGAATGCTGCCGCGTCGCTTCCAGAAGGTTCACCGTGCCAAGCGCGTTTACCTCGAAATCGAGCAGGGGAATCTCCCGCGCTTTATCATGCGAAGGCTGAGCCGCGCAGTGGACGATCAGATCGAAGCGTTGCATTCGAAAGAGTTCTTCGATGGCCTTCCGGTCGCGAATGTCCAGCGCCGCGTGTGCAAATCTCTTCGTCACACCCTTCAGCCGTTCCAGATTCCAGAGCGTGTCGCCCGCCGGCCCAAAGAAAACCCGCCGCATGTTGTTGTCCACGCCGACAACTTCATGCCCCTGCCGGTCAAAATGCTCGACCGCCTCCGAACCGATCAGCCCGCTGCTGCCCGTGACAAGAATCTTCATTGGTTCGAATCCGTTCCTCTCCCGATCAGCCGGAAATCAATGAAAAGCGGTGCATTCGCCACGCACCGCGTTCCTGAAATGGCTGAGATCGGGGACGTGGGGGCTGCTCCCTGACTAAAAGAGTACCAGCAGTCGAGTAGTTTTTTAACTGCGCCGAGAAAGTGCCCGCGCTATTTCGAAGCGGAGAGGCATTCGCACCGCACGGGTGCTTCGTTAACGAGGGGCGCTCGGCACAGGCGGTTGCAGAGTTCTTCGACCTTCTGTCCGGGCCGTGCGTTAGGTGGCTCGACTCTTGAATTTTCTGTGAGTGAAGCAGACCTCAAAACGCTTCCCGGCAGCGCCCTACTTCTGCCCAAGGAGACTCAAAAACTCTTCTACCCGCTCCACCGGCAAAGCCACCAGGTTCGCATCATACGTTTCCTGATCGCAGGAAATAGGCAGCAGCGCGCCTTTCGCCGCGATCGCGAACCAGCGGTAGTCCATTCGAATCAGGAACTGGATGATTTCCCGTGCCGCGTAACCCCATGGCTGCGTTCGAGTGTCCTGCACTTCCGCGAGAATCGCTGGCCGCGATTCCCTGTGCAGCAGCTTCATTGCGCCATATAGAACGGAGAGTTCCGCTCCTTCCACGTCGAGCTTCAGGAAATCCACTTTGCTTACATCGAGTTTCTCCAGAACGTCGTCCAGCCGCCGCACGGAAACCCGTACCGTCCGCACGGGCTCGTCAACTGCCGGCGGCCGCAAGCTGTTACACCAATCTTGAGCTCCATCCACCAGATAAAGATCCATCTCCCCCGGATCTTCCCCCAGTGCACAAGCCACCAGGTCCGTGTTCGAGCAGCGATTCAGGCGCAAGTGTTTTTCCAGCCGCGCACATTCCCGCGGCGAAGGCTCGACCGCAATCACTCGGCCGTCCCATCTGACTCGCTTCGACGCCAGCAGGGTGTATAACCCGTGGTGCGCTCCGGCATCGACCACCGTCATATTCCGCCGCAGCAATCGCTTTACAAACTCTGTTTCCATCTGCTCAAACTCGTTGTAAATCAGTTTGTGGTCCAGCGCGCTTCCCTCCGCCAGCCACCACGCGCCGAACGGCAGTCGTAAGGGAATAGGCACCCCGGGAAAAATGCGGCGAACGCGATTCGCTAGCGTGATGTATTTTCTACGCGTCGGACTGGCCAGGAATCGCCAGATTCGCTCTGGCACCGTGGCCGTCGCCGCCGGCTTCTTGGCCCAGGGATCTTCTGCCGCCTGCGGCTCTGGAATCAGGCGAAATCCTGCAACGTCGATGGGTTCAGTCGAAGCCAGCAGCACCGTGCGCCGCCGGGCATGTTCCGTTGTCTCGCGAAAGTCTTCGTGATCCGGCAGCGGTATCACGCGATAGACGTTCCCGAACCCCCCACGGTACAGCATTTTTACCAGGGTGCCCTCGCTCGGATACCACGCCACATCGCTAAGGCTCTGGTCTTCCTGGTTCGGCTCCTCGCGCAGGAGCATCGCTGTCTTTTCCTCCGGCAAGCACATGCTTTCCAGCAGCAGGCACTTGCCCGTCAGCCCGCGGAGATGCCGAACCGCCAGCAGCGGATTCTCCAAGTGGTAAAGCAGCCCGAAGCATAGGACAAGATCAAATTGGCCAAGTTCCAGGATGGCCTTCCCTTCGATGTCAGCTTGTTCGAACGGAATATGCGGAAACCGGCTTCGGGCTTCCGTCACGTTTTCTCCGCGCCCATCGAATCCGCATACATTCAGGCCGCACTCCGTAAGCGTTTGCGAGAAAAATCCCACGCCGCAGCCCGTATCCACCGCCCTCGAAAGGTCCAGCGCGGGTTTCAGCCTGGCCACCACGCGCCGGATGGTCTCGCCGCGCGCCTCAATCAATTGCCGATACTCCTTCTGATCGAAGGGCGTCAGATGAATAGTGATTTCCGATGTCTTCCGGATGGGCTGGACTTCCACGTTTCGGGCAATTACTCGCGGGCTGGGGCTCATGGGGATTGCCTCCTTGCTGTCTCACTTCTGGGCGAGTCAGTTTCGCGGTGGAGAGAGTGTCCACCGGCTCAGAAGCTGATTTGTCGCTGGGTCAGCCCATTCGGCTGCCGCTGCCAGGGACGCAAAAATCGATGACCCAAGAGACGGTTGTACTAACCACCTATGGCCGTAGCATCCTAATTACGATACGTTAATTATGCAAGAATTATTTTGGATGGTATACTGTGGTAAACAAACTGGCTTGCCGTGGATCGTAAAGCCGAATGCATCCCTACTTCCACTTCACGACTGTGCCTGAAGCTTCAGAAGCAAAACCTCGTTCTAGTTTTCCCGATTGCCGCAGGTGCAGCGTGTCACGAAAATAAAAAGAACAGGGCAACGGCGCGTCCCAGCATTGATTGGTCTCCACGGGAACGTTCATTGTCAGCCCGGAAATGGTTTGGTGCTGCTTCAATTTTGCTTCTGGCAGGCGCAGGAACGTTCGAACGCCAACACTGGGACGAAAGTACGAACTCCAGAATAGCCGCGGATGCGCCGCCCAGGCCGTCAACAGAACTATCCCTGCCAGCACGATTCCAACTCTCCCTCGGTGGTTCAGAAAATGCACCGCGGCAAAAGTTCCTAGTGTCGCTCCTGCCGTCCACATCGCCGGCTCCCCAAAACGTATTGCCGGCGCTTCCAAAAGCCAAAAAGTCAAACCACCCAGCGAAGGCACAAGAAGCCAGAGCCATTGTGGTCGCGAACTCTGATTCCGCCGCGTCATTCGAAGGATCTCCGCCGCGCAGCCCAGCACCGCGAAAAACAACGGAATTAGAAATCCTTCTCGTTCTCTCACTAGTTCGCGGAACCACGGCTGCAGCCATGTCCACCCATGTGCGTACTCAGAAGTGATCTCCGGCACCCGCGCAAACGACTTCGCAAAGTCCGCTTGCATCTTCGTTTCGGATGCCGGCACTTTCCAGTCCACTGGAATCGACAGCACCGTGCTTGGAAAAAGAGGGTACCCCGTCAACACCAGTCCTCGCCCGATCCACGGAAGAACAATCGCCGCGGACAAAATCACCGCCCACACCAACTGCCGTTTTCCGCTTGCGGCGGTGCGGCTCACCGACCATAACTTCAGAAACGCAACCATCCATCCCAGTAACGCAAAAACCACGCTGGAAATCTTGAACGTGACGGCCAAGGAAAAGAGCGCCATCGCAATGACCATGTTTTTGGCATTCGAATCGCTCGTGCCCGCTCGCGTGGATTCCTCTTCGAGAGCGCGGAAAAGCAGGGCAGCCGCGATGACGCACACGATGCTGGTGGGGAGATCGGTGTTAGTACCGACGATCTTGCTAGTGGTGGCCCAGATTGTTGCGGGGACAAAGAGCAGCGTGAAAAACCAATCGATAGGAGATCTGGATTCGCCGCTAAAAATCCGAAGAGCAGCGCGAATAATGGAAGCGAAAAGCGCAGCGATTAAGAAACCATCGAAAAGATGGTGGGCCAAATCGCGCCAGGGGCCTTGGTCGAGCGCCGCAATCCACAGGAAGACGGAAGAATTAAATCCGAGTTGTGCGATTAAGTTTCCGAGGCCGGGGACCAGCGGGTAAGTGATGAACCAGCGCACGGCTTGCGCGCCGTACAAACCGGTGTCGTAGTGCTCGCCAAGAGCGGCACAGCGGAAAGCGATGACGGCCGTTGCTGGAACGTACAGAAGAAGCGCGGCCAGGCGCGACTTTTTGCTTTCCCGCGAATCTTGAAGGAGCGACGTGCGTCCCGCAGAGGCATTCGGGATACGAACGGCGTAATTCCAAAGCCAACCGGCGAGGCCCAAGCCCAGGAGAAGAAAGACGGCGGCGAGATCGATGGGTCTGAAGAAATGATAAAGCTGCAGGATGGCGGTGATCAGGGCTAATCCGGTCCACAGCGCCTCCGTGATCGAGCAAGTAAAGCGGAGGCCTCTGAGCAGCAGGAAGCCGTTGCCGATGCAGACGGCGGCGCAGAGGAGCCAGGTGAGCAGGATGCAAAGGATGATGAGTGCCAGCATCGAGCCGAGATTCTAGCAGGCCCAAGCCTTGGAAGAGAGAACGAACACCGGAAGATTCGGGTTTAGCTATGGCTGTGCACGAAGGACCATCCAAAAAGCAGAACGGGCGGCTCGACTTGCGTCGGGCCGCCCGTTCTGTATCTTGGTGAAGTGAAGCTGGATTCGGGAGGACCGGTGTTAAGGCCGGTCAGGCCGAAAGCAGCTATCCATTAGAGGGGCTGTACGTTCGAGGCCTGCAGGCCCTTGGGGCCCTTGGAAACTTCGAATTCAACAGCCTGGCCATCGTTCAACGTCTTATAGCCATCAGCCACGATCGCGGAGAAATGGACGAAAACGTCCTCGCCGCTCTGGCGCTGGATGAAGCCGAAGCCCTTGCTGGCATTGAACCACTTCACTGTACCTTGTTCTTTACTCACTGCTTTACTCTTTTCTGTCAGCCGGAAACCGGCTGAGCACAACATTAAGCTATCTGATGCCCCAAGTCCCGAGCCCCTCAACAGAGCCGCGGCCGTCTTCAAGCTTCGTTCGGGATGACTGCAAAGCGGTCCACCGAACAAAAAAAAGGCCGCAAGTGTGACCTTGCGACCGCTTTACTACCCAAAGGCGATACAAGAGCAACAAACGCAATGACAGAGTACCACGGGATGGGGTATTCGGCAAGAGGAATTTTTATTCCTGTGGGCTCAACGAGTTAAAGGCCGGGGAGAGCAAGAAAACGCCCCTCCCGCAAATGGGCTTGCCGCGCAATACTTATGGACCGGCGAGTAGAGGTTCAATTTCCCGCGCTCCCAGATTTGCAGGACGGCTGTGGAACGGCCATTTCGATTTGCAATCTTTTTTCTGAGGGCAGGCTCTTTTCTTGAGCGGCAGCGGCCAATGCGCCGCCGAGCAACATGACAAGCCGGTCAAGGATGCGTGATCGGAAAAGCTTTGTGCTGACGGGTCCGGCACTTGCGATCACGGGAGCATCTCCCGCGCGAGTCTATCCCAAACGCGGGACGCTCGGAACAGAGTCGCGGAAGGCCCCGGCGTGTAGTGAGAGTGTCACCCCCCCGGCTGCTGGAATGCGTTGACCTTACAGCGACACGCTCTTTACCATGAAGAGATGCGACAAAGGCTCATCGTCGGGGCTGTTACCCTGCTCATCGCAGTGGGTTTATTGGGCTGCGAGGACGCGGGAAAGAAGCCCGTCCAGGCCCGCGTACCAGCACTGGCCCCAGCGCCTTCAACTGCTTCGCAAGCTCCTGTGGAACTCGCGCTCCTACCGGTCCAGAATCCGCCCCACCGCTACTACGTCTGGCTTTTGCCCCCGGTTCCGGCCGGAAAGGACTATCTCATCCAGAAAGTGCAGGAGAAATTCGCCTCCGGGGAACAAAATTTCAAAGCCGGTCATCTCGAAGCCGCGCGCAAGGATTTTGACGACGCCGTCGACTGGATGCTGGAGAGCGGCTACGACCCGAACGGCGATCCCAAATTGAGCGAACTGTTTCACCGGGTAGTGGACACGGTGTACGCCTACGAACTGCAGGCGTTCCGTGCCGGAGATGGCTTCAGCGAAGCGCCTGCCGTACCGGCGGCGATTGACGAAGTGGCGGAGATGACTTTTCCCGTGGATCCGCGGCTGAAAGAGCGCGCCGAGGAAGCGGCCAAGAATGTTTCCCACGACATGCCGCTGACGGTAAACGACCAGGTTCTATCGTTCGTTAATTTTTTCCAGACCCCGCGTGGGCGCGCCATCGTGGAAACCGGATTGCGCCGCGCCGGCCGTTATCGGGAGATGATTTCCCGCGTGCTGCGCGAAGAGGGCTTGCCGCAGGATCTGATCTACCTGGCGCAAGCGGAAAGCGCCTTTCAGCCGCTGGCGCTTTCGCGCGCGGGGGCGCGGGGGATCTGGCAATTCGTGGCCTACCGCGGGCAGGAATACGGCCTGCGGCACACTTGGTGGATCGACGAACGCCAGGACCCCGAGAAGGCCACGCACGCCGCCGCGCAGCATCTTCGCGACCTCTACAAGACTTACGGCGACTGGTATCTGGCGATGGCCGCTTACAACTGCGGCCCTGGAAACGTGCAGAAAGGCATCGAGCGCACCGGTTACGCCGATTTCTGGGAGCTTTACAAACGCAATGTGCTACCGCGCGAAACGAAGAATTATGTACCGATCATCATCGCGCTGACGCTGATCGCCAAGGATGCAGCGCACTACAACATCCTGGTGGACCCGGACTCGCCCGTCCCGAGCGATGTGGTGAAACCAGGCCGCGCCATCGACCTTCGCCTGGTGGCGGAAACCATTGACGTGGATATGGAGACACTGCGCTCCCTCAATCCTTCTCTCCTGCGCCTCGCGACTCCCGAAGATCCTTCCTTCGAATTGCACCTTCCGCTGGGTACCGCGCAAAAATTTTCCGCGGAGATCGCCGATATTCCTCCCGACAAATGGGTCAGCTGGCGGCGTCACCGGGTGGCGAGCGGAGAAACGCTCACGTCCATCTCCAAGAAATATCACGTGACGGCGGCAGCCATCGCCGATGCCAACAGTCTGGAGCGCAATGCCGCGCTCGATGCGGGTGAGAAGCTGATTATTCCGGCGACGCCGCCGCAATCGGAAACTAAACGCCGCCTGACGAGTTATCGCGTGCGCCGCGGCGACACGTTTTTGGGAATTGCCGACCGCTTTAGCGTGAGTGGGGACGATTTGCGCAAATGGAATCACTTGAAGTCCAACAAAGTAAGCCGCGGAATGGTGCTGCGCGTATACACCCTTGGCGGGGCGCCGGAAAGTTCGCCCGGGCGAGCGCGCACCAGGTCCAAGAAGAAATCCGCGCGGCCGGTGACGGGCGGCACAAGCAGCGGAGCGGCGGGCATTAATCACAATTAAGTCTTTTCTCTTTAATACTTTGCACGCAAGACCGCGCCTCGGCCAATTCCCCGCCACCGCTTCCACGCGTCCAGTTTCTTGCCAGACGGGTGGTCTCTTGCGGTTAACGCCGCAGAATGCTTGACAACGAACGGCGAGTACGGTAACAACGGCTCACGGGCGGGGTGAAATTTTAAGATACTCCGGCCAGAACAGCGACCCACGGGATCCCTTGCAAGCGGGGCCCAGAGACTTCCCAGGGGAGGATGGAATGGATTTCGAGAAGGACAATTTTGAAGACGACAACGAGCTGTCACGGCTGGAAGATGACGAGGAGCTGGCGGGTGAAACAGAGATCGTCGAAACAGAAGAAGAGGAGCTGGTGATCATCGGCGAAGAGCCCGAGGAAGAGGCGCCCGCTCCAAAGCCCACACCCAAGCCGGCGGCCAAAAAACCAGCCAAGAAAGCAGCGAAGAAGAAAGCCGCACCCGAGAAAAAGACAAAAAAGTCGAAGCCCAAGAAGAAGATCGCCAAGAAGAAAGCCAAGAAAGCGGCGAAGAAGAAAAAGAGGCGCTAATCTTTTTTCGAAGACTAGGGATCTGCTGGAGGAAAGAGCCAGGACCGTCGTCCCGGCTCTTTCTTTTTGCGGAATCCTGCCTCCCAGAGTGGGATTCCAAAAGCCCCCGCTTGTTCCCAGAATGAACGCCGCGCTTCTCGATTTAGGAAAGGAGTTCCCGGGAGCAGCTTGAGGCTTGCCGGGAGCAGCACGTAGCATTAGCATAACGTCGCATGTTGCGGGCTTTAGAACAGATACGCCGGATGCGGGGCGGCGCCCAGTCGCACCTGATGCGCTGCGACGACGGCTACTACTACGTCGTGAAATTCCAAAATAATCCCCAACACCGGCGAATCCTGGTCAATGAACTGCTTGGGACCAGGCTGGCGGCGCGCCTCGGCCTGCCCACGGTGCCAGTGGAAATTGTCACCGTTTCCGAGGAGTTGATCCGGCTGACGCCGGAACTGGCCATGGAACTACCGCGCGCGCGGATTCCCTGCCAGCCCGGGCTGCAGTTCGGCTCCCGCTATCCCGGAGATCCGCGGGAGGTCACCCTGCATGATTTTCTACCCGACGAGCAGTTGCGCGACGTGGAGAACCTGCACGAGTTCGCGGGGATGCTGGTCTTTGACAAATGGACGTGCAATACCAACGGCCGCCAAACGGTTTTTTTCAGCGATCCGGGCAAGGCCGCAGAGCAGGCGGCGACTCACTACAAAACGAAAATGATCGACCAGGGGTTTTGCTTCAATGCCGGAGAATGGAATTTCCCCGACGCGCCGCTGCGCGGACTCTACGCGCGCAACCGCGTTTATCAGGGGGTAACGGGAATGGAATCCTTCGCGCCGTGGCTGGAGCGCATCGAGAAACAGATGACCGAGCGCGCCCTGGACGAAATTACCCGGCCGATTCCGCCGGAGTGGTACGCCGACGATTACGATGCGCTGCTGCGGCTGCTCGAACAACTGCATCGTCGCCGCCAACGCGTGCCCGACCTGATTTTGGAGGCTAAGAGATGCAATCGCCAGCCGTTTCCGAACTGGATGTGAATTATGAATGAGCACTCTCTCGAATCCGGGGGCGCGGGAACATCACCGGGGGAAAGAGCCTGCGCTTACCGCATTCTCCGTTACACCCCCAATCTGGTTCGCGATGAATGGGTGAATATCGGTGTCTTGCTCTTCGACCCCGGCACCGGCGAACGCCGGCTGCGCCTGATCGAGGAACAGGACGAGTACAACCGCGTGCGGCGTCTTCATCCGCACGCCGATGAAACTCTGCTGCGCGCGCTCCGCGATGATCTGGAGGACCGTTTTCAATCTGCCAACGGTTCAAATGGCGGCAGCGCCGGCTGGCTGCAAATCCTCGGCAAGTGGGACGATACCCTCTCCAATGCTCTGCAACTGGCTCCGCAAAAAGGTGTCTTTGCTGCCGACCTCGATGCCGAACTGGAGCGTTTGTACGCCGACCACGTGGCCACGCAGCGCGCACCGAGCCGCGTCGGAGCGCCCGGCACCCGCGCCCAAATGCGCTCGTACTGCTCGCAGGTTTTCCGGCAGGCGCGCCTGTGGGAGCGCATCGAAAAATCCGTCCGCACATCTCAGTTCACTTTCCCCGGCGACCCTCTGCGCCTCGACTACAGCTATCGCCGCAATGGGACGCGTGGTTTCGTGCACACGCTCTCCGTGACGCGCGCCCCCAACGACAGCAAAATCCTTGCTTACACCGCCGCACACATCACCGCAAAAGCTTCCCTGAAAACCGAATTTGCCGCTGTCACCGACGTGGCCCTGAACGCGGAAAATGACCGCCACCGTTTCGTCCGCGACACGCTGCGCGACGCCGGCATCGAGCCCGTCGCGATGGAGGGATTCGCGGTGTGGGTGGCCAAGCTGAAGCCGTTGCTGCAATGAGGGCGAACGGAAAGTCCGGCGGCAGCGGCATTTTCAGCGGGCAGAATCAGGGGGAAGGCCGGAGGGACTCTTCTCTCTCTCGTCCTTATTCGCCCACGGCGAGCACTAGCAGGGTAGCATCGTCCTGCCAGCGTCCTCCGCTGAATTCGGCCACTGCAGCCAGGATTTTCGCCTGTAAGGCATCAGCGGATAGCGTTCGATGATCTTCGAGCAGGCGCAGCAGGCGGGATTCGCCGAACTCTTCGCCCTCGAGGTTGCACGCCTCCGTGACGCCGTCCGTAAATAGAATCACGCGATCACCTTGGGATAATTGCACCGAGCCCATCTCATAATCTCGGCTGGCGAAGACACCCAGCACGGCGCCGCCTTCTCGCAACCGTTCGTGCGAGCCGTCGGAGCGCACCACGACGGGCGCGTTGTGCCCGGCATTGACATAAGCCAACTGCCGCGCGCGGCCATCCAAATGCGCGTAAAAAAAAGTAATGAAGCGGTCGCTTTCCGTATTCCGGTAAACAATGGAATTCAGCCGATTGCAGAGAAGATTTGGCGCCACCGAGAGCGAAGAGAGTCCGCGCACGGCCGCCTGCAAGTTGGACATCAGTAGCGCGGCCGGCATGCCTTTGCCGGCGACATCGGCGATACAGAGTCCCAACGTCTTTTCGTCGAGCGGGAGAATATCGAAATAATCGCCACCCACCAGCCGGGCCGACTGCCACGCGCTGGCAATCTCATACCCCGGCATCTGCGGAATTTCGCGCGGCAGCAGTTTTTCCTGGATGGCTTTGGCCTCGGCGATCTCCCGGTCCTGCTCCTGCTGATAAAGGATGGCCTCCTGTTGCGCCTTCTTCTCTTCGGCTTCCCGCGCCCGCAGCTCGCGGCGTTCCCGTCCCAGGCCGATCTGTTTCTGAAGTATTTCCAGGAGCCGCGAATTCGTCCAGGGCTTTTCCACAAAGTCGCTCACGCCGAATTGCATCGCTTCCACGGCCAGGCCCACGGTGGCCCACCCGGTCATCGCTACCACGGGCGGGGCGCCCTCAATCTCCTTCAGCCGGCTGAGCACATCCAAACCTTCACGGCCCGACGTGGTGTCGCGCGCATAATTAAGATCGATGAGGAGAATATCGAACTCCTGACGCGCCACTGCGGCCAGCAAGTCTGCGGGCGAATTCACTGTTTCAATGCAGTAGCCATGCCCCTTAAGCAACAGCCGCAGTGCATCCAGAACATCCTGTTGGTCATCGGCGATGAGAATTCGCTGCGGCATCGTTTTGACGCTCCTTGAAAACTCGAGAGTTGCCGTCACCACTGCTGGCAGCTCGCGGTGTCAAGCGCGAATATTCTTGTCCTGACGACTTGGCAGGGGCAGGCAGGCTTCCAGCGCTCTCTGTAGATAACGTCTTTTGGATGAATGATTTACGCAACAGATGCCGTGGAGAACAGGCCCCGGCCTGGTCACTACCGGGACCGCTTATCCCAATTTCGGACACTCCGAAAGAAAGACCTCGGGATTTCAAAGGGGGAAGCCCCCGATTTGAGGCTTCCCTTCAAGCGGATGAAAGTGAATCGGGCCTCTCGGCACCCACTTGGGCCAATTTACATACAGAACTAACTCTTACAGTATGGGCTCGCTCCAGTTTTCCAGCGTTTCCTTGACCTTGTGGAGGAACTGGTGGGCGATCGCCCCGTCGACAACCCGGTGGTCGTAGCTTAGCGTCACGTAGCACATGGAACGGATGGCAATCGAGTCGTTGATGACCACCGGACGCTTCTCGATGGCGCCAAGGCCAAGAATTCCCACGTTCGGCTGGCTGATCACCGGCAGGCCGAACAAACCGCCAAAGACGCCCGGGTTGGTGATGGAAAAGGTGCCTTCCTGTACTTCCTCGGGCTTCAGCTTCTTCGAGCGAGCGCGTTCAGCAAGGTCATTCATGTTGCGCTGGATGCCGAGAATGTTTTTTTCGTCCGCGTTTTTCACCACTGGCACAAGCAGGCCCCAGTCGAGCGCCACGGCGATCCCAACATTGATCTCCTTGTGAAAGACTACATTGGTCCCGTCCAGCGATGCGTTCAGCGTGGGAAACGCGCGCAGCCCCGCGACCGCGGCTTTCACGAAAAAGGGCATGAACGTAAGCTTGGTCTCGTAACGCTTTTCAAATTCGTCCTTGGACTTGGCGCGCAGCGCCGCTACTTTGGTCATGTCGATTTCATCGACGGAGTAAACGTGCGCGGAGACGCGTTTCGAAGCGACCATGTGCTCGGCGATGCGCTGCCGCATGGCGCTCATCGGGTGCACTTCGTAATTGCCGAAGTACATCTTCTCGCGCGGTACGGCAGTTTCGAGCGTTACATGCGCCTGTCCGCCCGAAGCACCGGGCGCGGCTGGCGGCGGAGGCACCGGCCGTGAAGACGCCGGAGCCGGAGTGGAGTAGGCTGGGGCAGCCGCCGGAGCGCCCGCGATTAGCGCTTCGATGTCCTGTTTGCTGATTCGCCCGCCGGCGCCCGTACCCTCCACGGTAGAGAGGTCGATGCCGTGCTCCTTGGCCATGCGCCGTACCAGCGGTGAACTGTGAATCCGCTCTCCTGACGAACCGGAGGAAGCAGGTGCAGGAGCAGCCGCAACCGGCGCGGCGGCCTGAGCAGGAGCCACAGGCTTCGATATTGCTGGGGCCGGAGCAGCGGCGGCGGGGGACTTTCCAGGAGCGGGGGCGGCCACTTTCGACGGAGCCGGCGCTGGCGCAGTTGCCGCAGAACCTGCGGCGTCGATGACGCCGACAATCGTTTGAATCGGCACGGTCTGCCCTTCGCCGACCTTGATCTCCTTTAGCACGCCGGCCGACGGCGAAGGAATTTCCGCGTCCACTTTGTCCGTGGAAATCTCGAATAGCGGTTCGTCGCGCTCCACCTTGTCGCCCGGCTTCTTCAGCCACTTGGTGATGGTGCCCTCAAAAATGCTTTCCCCCATCTGGGGCATTACGATGTCTACGGCCATCTTCCTTCTCCTTAGAATTCGGTGCTTCCAGGATTCGGTTGTCGGTTTTCAGTGTTCAGTGGGCCGTCAGAACCCTAGATACGGATTGAGTTCCGACGTTCTCCACTGACTACTGACAACTGTCTACTGAAAACTTTCCTCAATATCGCGCCAGTTCCTTCGCGGCGGCAAAAACTTTCTTCGCGTTGGGCAAGAAATATTCCTCGAGCGTCGGCGCGTACGGCACCGGTGTGTCCAGCGAGGTGACGCGCATCAGCGGCCCATCCAGATCGCCAAACGCCTTCTCGCACAGAATCGCCGCGATTTCGCCGGCAATCCCGCCCGTTTTGGTGTCTTCATGCACGACCAGGCATTTGTTGGTCTTCTTCACCGATTGCAGAATCGTCTCTTCATCCAGCGGCAGCAGCGTCCGCAAATCAATCACTTCCGCTTCGATCCCTTCCTTCGCCAGGGCTTCAGCGGCTTCCAGCGAAGTATGCATCATCGCCGCGTAGGAAAGGATGGTCAGGTGTTTCCCTTCGCGGCGTACCACGGCCTTGCCGATCGGCACGGTGTAGTCCCCGGCCGGGACTTCGCCCTTGATGCGGCGGTAGAGAAACTTGTGCTCAAAAAAAAGCACTGGGTTATTGTCGCGCACCGCGGCCTTCAGCAAACCCTTGGCGTCGTAGGGCGTCGAGGGATAAATCACTTTCAGCCCCGGCGTGTGCACGAAATACATTTCCGGATTCGCCGAATGAAATGGCCCGCCATGCACACCGCCACCAGACGGCCCGCGAATCACCATCGGCGCCGGAGCGTTCCACAGGTAATGTCCCTTGGCCACGAAATTCGTGATCTGATTGAACGCGCAAACGATGAAGTCGATAAACTGCATTTCGCAGATGGGGCGCAGACCGCAGTAGCTCATCCCGCAAGCTGCGCCGATGATGGCGCTCTCGCTGATCGGCGTGTCGATCACCCTCTCCCATCCAAACCGCTCCAGCAAACCTTCGCTGGTCTTGAATGCCCCGCCATAGACGCCGACGTCTTCGCCGATCAATATGACGGCCGGGTCTCGCTCCATCTCCTCGAACATGGCTTGCTTGATGGCTTCGAGAAAAGTGACCTGCGTTCCGTTCGAGGCGCTGCCATTCGTTCCGGCCCCATTTGTCTTGGCCATGGCTATCTCCGCGCCTTTCTCGAAGCGCTCGCGGCCCCGGTTTTCACGGCTTTCTTCGGTACCGCCTTGGCAACAATTTTCGCGGCGGGCTTTCGGCCATTCGGGGATTTCGGTTCATCCCCCGCATTCGGCCCTGCGGGCTGCGTATCGCCGAAGTGAATCGGCGCATTCGCGCCACCGGAGCCTTTGCCCGATCCAAACCCTGGAACCGTCCAAACCGCCTTGACGCTCGATTTCGGCGGCGTCACTTCCGCAATCGGCCGCTCCCACTTCGCGCGGATCTTGTGGCAATCGTCGCCGGTGCAGTAGACGCCCGTCTCCGCGAATTCCGGCGGAGGCATCGGGGAATTCTCCGCAAACTCGCGCTCCTTGGCGAGCAGCGCGTTGATCTTCTCGTCGACCTCGTTCTTACTTTTGCCGTCGAGGAGCTTTTCGCTCGACAAAAACTTTTCGTATAGTGTTATTGGATCACGCGCCTCCCAATACGCGCGCATCTCCTTCGGCACGTACTCAGCCGCGTCGTGCTGGGCGTGGCCCTGGCGCCGGAAGGTCTTGGCTTCAATCAGGATCGGCCCCTCGCCGGCTCGCGCGCGATCCACGGCTTCTTTCGCCGTCGAGTAGACCGCCACGACATCGTTGCCGTCCACAATGTAACTGTCGATGCCGTAGGCCTTCGCGCGGTCCGCCAAATTCTCCAGCGGCACCTGCTTGCGGACCGGCGTCGAGTACGCCCACAGATTATTCTCCAGAATCAAAACAAAGGGCGCCTTCTGCACGGCCGCAAAATTCAGCCCCTCATGAAACACCCCGGTCGAGCTGCCGCCGTCCCCGATCCAAGTCATCGCCACGGTTTTCTGCCCCAGGTAACGCCCCGCCATGGCCACGCCGGTCATCACCGGGATCAGATCCCCCAGCATGGAAATTGGCGAAACGATGTGCAGATCGTCCAGATCCCCGAAGTGGCTCGTGCCATCCTTGCCTTTTGTCGGCGAATCGTATTTCGCCATGTGCTGCATGAAAATGTCCCGTGGCCGCACGCCTTTTACCAGCAGCGCCCCGATATTGCGGATCATCGGCGCCAGCCAGTCCTTTTTCTCCAGCGCATACGCCGTTCCCACGGAAATGGCTTCCTGTCCCAAGCTGGAATAAAGCCCGCCGACAATCTTGTTCTGCCGGAACAGCTTCACCATCATGTCTTCGACGGCGCGGTTCAGCCGCATGTAGTAGTACAGGTACAGGTACTGCTGCCGCGTCAATTCCTTCTTCATCCCCTACTCCAATTCCTACGCTGAAATCGCGACCGACTGCTCGGCGTGCTCCAGTTTCTCCAGCAGTTCTTTCCTCGACACTTCTTTCATTTCCAAGCCGAGCAATTCTCCGAGATGCTTCGCAATGCGCGGCGCAACTTCCTTTTCTTCGACATTTCGCCCCAGCAATTTCTCCAGCGACGTTGCTTTCCGATCCGCAATCCCGCACGGCACGATCAGGTCAAAGTTTCGCAAATCCGTTGACACGTTGTACGCAAACCCGTGCGAAGTAACCCAGCGGCTGATGTGCACACCGATGGCAGCCAGCTTTTCCTCGGTGTTCCCCGCCCGTACCCAAATTCCCGTCTTTCCGGCAACGCGCTCGGCTGCAATCCCAAATTCCGCGGTAGCGCGAATCATCGCTTCTTCCAGAGTCCGCACATACCACACCACGTCCCGCCGGATCGCCCCCAGGTTCAAAATCGGATATCCCACAATCTGTCCCGGCCCGTGATACGTAATGTCTCCACCGCGATCGCTGGCGTGAAACTCCACGCCCTTCTGCCTCAGAACATGTTCCGACGCCAGCAGATTCTCCCGCTTGCCGCTTCTCCCCAGCGTAATCACATGCGGATGCTCGCAAAGCAGCAGCACGTCCTCAATCGCGCCAGCCTTGCGCGCCGCTACAACACGCGTCTGCAACGCGTACGCTTCCGCGTAGCCAATCTGTCCCAAATCGACTTGTAGCGCTTCGGTCATCTCTTGATCAAACGGCGCGATTTGCGAACTCTTCGCGGTTCTCAGTCATTAGTGATCTCAGTGAAAAAAAGATCAAAACAAATGTTCGATTTCCTCACTATGAACTGGTCACTGACAACTGAAAACTGTCAGCACGCCACTACACGTTGATCTGCAATCCACGAACCGACGCGAACGCATCACCCATGGCTTCCCACACCGTGGGATGCGCGTGGATCATATTCATCATGTCATCGATGGTGCCTTCGAGGTTCAGCACCGTCGCCGCCTCCGCGAGCAGCTCTGTCGCCAGCGGCCCGATGATATGTATCCCCAGCACCTCGCCGTACTCACCGTCGGAAACTACTTTGATGAAGCCGCCATGATTTCCCAGAATCGTGGCCTTACTGTTCCCCACAAACGGAAACTTCCCGGTTTTCACGTCGTAGCCCGCGTCGCGCGCTTGCTTTTCCGTCAAACCAATCGACCCGATTTGCGGCTCGCAGTACGTTGCGTTCGGAATCCGCGTTTTCACAATCTGGTGCGTCGGCTTCCCCGCAATGTGCGTGACGGCGATAATTCCTTCCATCATTGCCACGTGCGCCAGTTGCGGCAGCCCCGCCACGATGTCCCCGATGGCATAGAGCCCCTTCTCGGCTGTCTCCATGTTATCGCCCACCTGAACGAATCCGCGCTCCAGCTTGGCCTTCGATTTCTCCAGCCCGCAACCATCCGTCATGGCTTTGCGGCCCACGGCCAGCAACAATTTCTCCGCTTGGAGCGTCTGCGCCTTTCCGTCCTTGTCTTTGAACGCTACGGTGACGCCCTTGGCGTCTTTCTTTACCGACTCCACCGCGCAACTAGTGAAAACCTGGATGCCTTTTTTCTGAAACGCCTTGGTCAGCTCCGCGGAAATCTCTTCGTCCTCGACCGGCACAATCCTCGGCAGCGCTTCCAGAATCGTCACCTGCGTCTCAAACGAATTGTAAATCGACGCAAACTCCACGCCCACGGCGCCGGCGCCAACAACGATCAGAGTCTTTGGAATCTCTGGAAGCTGCAGAATCGAGCGGTTCGTAAGAATGGTCTTGTGGTCGGGTTCCATGCCGGGAAGCGATTTCGCCTCGGACCCGCTCACCATCAGGATGTTGGCCGCTTCGATCTCGGTCTTCTTCCCGTCCTTCTCGACACTCACGCGCCCGGGGCCTTCATACCTTCCCCAGCCCTGCACCCATTCCACCTTGTTCTTCTTGAAGAGGAACTCAATGCCTTTCGCATGCTTCTTGACGATTTTGTCTTTTCGCGCGAGGACATTGGCCCAATTGATTTTCAGCCCGCTCACCTCAAATCCCAGTTCCGCCGCGTTCTTCAAGTGATCGTAAACTTCGGCATGATGCAGCAGCACCTTGGTGGGGATGCAGCCGACATGCAGGCAGGTTCCACCCAAATAGGGGTCCTTTTCCACCACAACCGTTTTCAGGCCCAGTTCGCCCGCCCGGATCGCCGCCACGTACCCGCCCGGACCACTTCCGATAATCGCTACATCGTACTTTGCCACTCGTAGTCTCCCTTCCGCAGGGGCCAGAACCGGTGAGTCGCGCATCTCTCACCGCAGTCACACTCGAAAAATGCTCGAGGGGGTCGGGCCGATAAGACGGGGCGCTGGCCATTCGTCTTACGAACGTCACCCTAGACGTCCGCTTTGCGAACACCATCCCAAACGGAGAAAAAGCCGCCCGCGCTTACGGCGCAGACGGCTGCGTCCCAGCAAACATCAAATTTTAACAGCCGCCAGCCGCCCTCGCAACCTCGCTCCCCATCACTGTTGTGACCCGCTGATTCGGCAGTCCCCGTCTGGAGCCGGGGCCAAAAGGCGAACGTGCAGCGAATCCCCTCCTGCTCTTCTCCCTCTGAATGCTCTCGGCTTCACCCCAGTACTAGTTATATATATTATAGTCATTAAAATTTCCCTTGCTTTTCTATTAACTTAACCGTATGTTAGCGCCCCGCACAAAACGGGCCCGACCTGCGATTGCCTTTGCGGACATCCAGCCGTTCTTGCGAAGGGAGGAAAAGGGGCCATGGTTATGAAATCCGGGGAGCGCTGGCATTGCATCAATCCAGCGTGTGGTTGCACGGTTCTGGTGGAATCCAACGGCGAAATTGAGGGGCAAAACCCCCGATGCGTCTGCGGCAGCACCATGAAGAAGGGCTATTCTCCGCCCGTCTTTCGCTATCTCGATTTCTTAAAAGTGCGAGCGCCCGCACCCGTTCACCGCGATGCTTCGGAGGATTGACCCATGCTCGGCGGGTTCGTCCAACGCGCTTCGAGTGTGCGTGCTCCCAAATCTTTGGTCGCTCGCGGGGGGCTCGCGCGCACCTTCGGAGGGCTTGCCGGATTCGTTGTGATCACTTTTCTTAGCGGGGGTATCTACATCCTCCAGGATGCCTTCGCGAATCCTCTCAACGAAGGGGCCGCAGCGGTGATTTGCGCCGCTTTCATGCTCACCCTCGCGGCGATCCTCTTATTCTTTCTCGTCAAGCCAAAGAAAAGACTTCGGACGGCGAACCCTGCTCATTCCGTGAGCGCCGCAACTCCCGCGCTGCGGCCGTTTCTCAATTTAGATCCCAAGCCAGTTCGCCAGAATCATTCAGGCAACAACTTGCCGTATCAACGCGTTTACGTTGATCATTCCCTCATCCGGCCGTAAATGTGCTTCACGCACGTGGAATTGCTGGAAAGTAGCGCTCTTCCAGAATCTGACGGTGGTGTATTTGGTGGCCGGCCGTAATAAAGGCCAAAGCGCGAACGGTCACTTCCTTCTGG
>JBGPIX010000064.1:0-19019 GCA_041485085.1 Candidatus Acidiferrum sp. | reverse complement strand
TGCGTGCGCGTCAGGTCGCGCGCGCGGATGGCGGCTGCGCCGCTCTCCCCCTGGAGTTTGCGCAGAAGCTCGAGGGACTGCGCGAGTTTTTCTGACGGCGTGGCCATGGCCAATGCCCTCTGCTTAGCTTATTGCGCTGTATTGCATTTAGCTTTTTATGTTGTACCATTATTAGCTTATTGTGTCGAGCGCCTTTTAGCCTTTTCTGCCTTTATCGAGGCGTGCCGTCCTGCCACTCTTGATGCCTTCCTGCACGATCTGCCACTTCTCTTCCGGGGATCGATCTACTCGTGGTTTTCTGCCCATGTTGCCTCCTGTTGGAGGCCCTGATCTTACCTAACTGAGGTGTCCAGTTTTAGCGGGGAGCACTACACTACGATGGGCATTTCAAGTCTTTTACTGGTCGGCGATGATTCCAAATATGTAAGCTCCTGAGGACTGCACCGGGCAAGAATTAGCCCCTCGACAGACAGCTGCAATGGAAATTGTGCCACTCTAACCGAGGCACGCTGCGTGGAAATTGACTAGTTGCATGATGTGCTGCCGAATGCTGGAGCAATGAACATCCGCGCTACAGCTTTCGCAGGCTGGCGCTACTGGTACAGTTCGGCGGTGGCGAGCACGGAACCCGATGTGCTGTCAGCTCCGCCGACGACGAGCACTTGGCCGTTGCCTAGAAGCGTGGCGGTGTGCGATTCGCGCACGGTGGTCATGTCCGCGGTGGAGGCGAAACTTCCAGTCGCTGGGTCGAAGAGTTCGGCCGCCGAGAGGGACTGGGGCCCGCCATTATTAAAGAAGGCGTCGCCCCCAGCCAGGAGCACTTGGCCGTTGCTGAGCAACGTGGCGGTGTGCAGGGAGCGAGCAGTTACCATCGCGCCAGTGGTAGGGGAAAAAGTGGCGGTCGCAGGATCGAAGAGCTCGGCTGTCGCCGTGGCTGCGCCGAAGCTGGCCGCTCCGCCTGCCATGAGCACTTTGCCGCCGCTGACTAACGTTGCGGTGTGGCCGGCGCGCCCGACGGTCATGTTGCCGACGGTAAGGGAAAAAGTCTTAGTGACTGGATCGTAGAGCTCGGCTGTAGTGAGCATGCTCCCGCTAATGGACCCGCCTGTCACCAGCACTTTCCCGCTAGCCAGCAATGTGGCGTCGTGGAAGTAGCGCGGGGCGCCCATGTTGGCCACAGGCGTAAAGCTAGCGGTAGTCGGATCGAACAGTTCCGCCGTTGCAACCGGGACTCCGGACGAATTTCCGCTGACATCCAATCCGCCAGCCACGAGAACTGTCCCGTCGTTGAGCAACGTCGCCGTGTGGTAGACGCGTGTGGACTGCATGCTTCCCGTCGTAGGCGCAAACGTGTCGCTAGCGGGATCGTAGATTTCGGCAGTGGCGAGAGGCGTTCCATCCGGTGCGCTTCCACCGATGACGAGAACCTTCCCACTTTTTAGCACAGTGGCCGTCGCGGAAACGCGCTTGATTCCCATGCTGCCTTTCGTGAACGCAAAAGTCTTGGCGGCGGGATCGTAGAGCTCGGCGGTCACAGGGCCTGTGACTGCATTATCATTGGTTCCCCCCGTGATGAGAACTTTTCCGCTGGTAAGCAACGCGGCCACGTGCTGAACGCGCGAATCGCCGAGGCTGCCCGTTGGCGCAAAGCCCTTAGCCAGAATCTGGATCGTGAATGCCTGCGATGCGGAGTTTTGGCCAGCGGAGTCTTGCACCTGGACGGTGATAGGGAAAGACCCGGCGGCTGTCGGCGTGCCGGAGAGTACACCGGCGTTGCTGAGCACCAAGCCAGCAGGCAGAGCGCCGGTTTCGCTCCAGGTAAGCGGCGAAAGCCCGTTGGTAGCCGTGAAGGTGAAGCCGACGTAGGGCGAGCCCAGCGTCCCAATGGGTAGCGCAGGAACCGCGTCGATTACCGGAGGTGGTGGCGGAGCGATGACGATTTTGTATATGGCGCTTGTTTTCGTTGCTGGTACTGGTGAAGCCGAATCGGATACGGTTACGGCAACGTTGTTGAAGGTCCCGAACTGCGTGGGTTTGCCAGCGATCGCTCCGCTTGTCGTGAGAGTCAATCCTGGAGGCAGCGAGGAACCCGGCGCCAGAGCCCACGTATAGCCAGGTACACCACCCGTGGCAGTAAGTGTAAAGCGAAAAATCAATCCCGTAGTACCACACGGCGACGCGTGCGAATTTGGTCTGCAGGGAAAAGCGCATGGCGCAGAAGTGGGACAGGGACCGCAGGTCCTGATCCAGCCGGCCCCGGATTGGTGCCAAAAACATTTCAAGGTTCCTATGCTGCCTGGGCCGTAGTTCACATTCATGGTCCCGTCCGGCGGTGCGGCGGATGTGATGGCGAGGGCCGCAGGTGTGTTAATCGTGAGGGAGATTTGTGGGTTAGCAGACAAGGTCGTGGCAGGATTTCCAGAGTCCGTGCAAGTGAACAGCATGACGACCGCTGCAGTCGTCGCCGCCGTAGGAGTTCCCGCAACCATCCCGGTCTTGGCATCGAGCGTGAGGCCGGCGGGCAGCGTTCCAGATTTGATGGCCCACGTAAAGGGCGCCGTTCCGCCCTGCACGAAGCTCACTAGATTGAACGAAAATGACCCGCCAACAAGTCCGGGCTGCGGCTGTGCTGGCGCGGGACTGACGAGAGCTAGCGCAGGGTTGACGGTCACCTTAACGAATGCGGACTTGGTGGCATCGCTGACGGATGCCGCCGTAACGGTAACCGTCTCAGCGGCACTAGCATTCGCCGGCGCAACGTATTGATTCGCCGCACCGCTGGTACTTTTCGCTTGTGCCATGGCTCCGCAAGCGCTAATTCCCGCTGGGCAAGTCACCGTCCAGTTGACGCCTTGATTGCTGGAGTCATTGCTCACCGTGGCGGTAAACGAGTCGCTTTGGCTCGCGTCCAGCGCTGGAGCGGAGTTGGGGGTGAGCGCGACGCTGATTATCGGTGGCGGAGGCCTATAACTGCCGCCGCAACCGCAGGCCACCAGGAGGCACAGCCCCGATATGGCAATCAAGAGCAATAGAGAATTTTTCATACTGCCTCCCAAGGCTTCGAGGGATTCCACGCGATCCCTTCGTACTTACTCATGCGCAATCCGGAGGCAAAATCGATCACGCGCCATCAGTTTATTAGGGGCCGGGCGCAATGCGTCCGGCACCCGCCTGGTATATACTCCGGCCACCGCCTAAGGTCAGTGTTATCAATACATGAACCGGTCCACCACTCACGAAGTGACGCGTCTCTTAGCCAATTGGGCGAAGGGGAACGAGCAAGCCCTCGGCGACCTCACTCCGCTCGTCTACAGGGAGCTTCGTCAACTGGCCGCCAGTTATTTGCGGAGAGAACGCCAGGGCCACACACTACAACCTACGGCGCTGGTCCATGAGGCCTACGTTCGGCTCGTGGATCAGAAGAACCCCAGCTGGCAGAATCGCTCGCACTTCTACGGAGTAGCGGCGCGGCTAATGCGCCAGATCCTGGTGGACCACGCGCGGCGGAAGCATGCGGGCAAGCGCGCGGGGGAGAAGGTGTCGCTCGAAGAGGCGGTAAGTTTTCAGAAAGAGCGCAACCGGGACCTCTTAGCCCTCGATAGCGGGCTCAACGCGCTCGAGAAGCTCGATCAGCGCAAATGCAAGGCCGTCGAACTCCGCTATTTTGGCGGGCTCTCCATGGAGGAGATAGCCCAGGCGTTGGACGTGTCCCCCATTACCGTCCGGCGCGACTTGAGGATGGCGGAAGCATGGCTTCACCGCGAAATGCAGAACGTGTAGGTGTCACTTGACCCCGGAACGCTGGGCACAGATCGAGGAGTTGTTTCACCGCGCTGCGGAGTGTGCGCCGCAGCACCGTACTGCGCTGTTGGACCAGGCTTGCAGCGCTGATCCGGAGTTGCGGCGAGAAGTGGAGGCGCTGCTCTCCTGCCAGGAAAGCGCTGGCGATCACCTGCAATCTGCGGTGAGCGTTGGGCTCAAGGCTGTCGGGTTTCCCCTGGTGGGCGAGACCATCTCTCACTACCACATCCTGGATGGACTCGGCGGAGGCGGGATGGGATTGGTGTACCGGGCGGAGGACCTCAAGCTGGGCCGCCAAGTGGCTCTGAAGTTTCTGCCAGAAGAATCGGCCAAGGATCCGGTGGCGCTCGGGCGCTTCGAGCGCGAAGCGCGCTCGGCTTCAGCGTTCGAGCATCCCAACATTTGCCCTGTTTACGAGTTCGGAGAGCACCAGGGCCGGCCGTTCCTGGTGATGCAGTTGCTCGAAGGGCAGACGCTGCGGGAATTGATCTCTGCACCGGGTCCCGGGAATCCAGCAATGGGAATCGAGAAGTTACTCGATTTCGCCATTCAAATCACCACTGGCTTGGACGCCGCCCACCAGAAAGGAATCATTCATCGCGACATCAAACCAGCCAATATTTTCGTGACCCGTCAGGGCCAGGCCAAGATTTTAGATTTCGGATTGGCAAAACTTTTCTCCGTCGTTTCAGCAATCGGAGAAGACTCGAAGCCTGACCACGGCGACGACGCCGAGACGGAGGGAACACCCAGCGGAACCCTGCCGCTGACAACTCCAGATCCATTCCTCAGCCGCACTGGGGTAGCCATGGGGACGGCGGGGTACATGTCGCCGGAGCAAGCGCGCGGCGAAAAATTGGATGCGCGCACGGATCTGTTCTCCCTTGGTCTCGTGCTGTACGAGATGGCTACTGGGCAACGCGCATTCAAGGGCGATACCGGGACGCGGCTTCACGATGCGATCCTCAAGCAACTGCCCACGCCGACACGGCAGCTGAATCCAAACCTTCCCGCCAAACTCGAAAAAATCATTCACCGGGCGCTCAAGAAAGATCGCGAAGCCCGCTATCAGACCGCCTCAGAAATGCGCGCCGACCTGGAAACCTTGGCCCGAAATTTGGAGACGACCCTTCTCGGCACCCGGTGGCGAAAGATGGCAGCAGGAGTCGCTACATTGTTCGTTGCACTTGCGATTTTCTGGTTTGCCAAGCGGCAGCCGCCTTCTCCTCCATCCGTGCCCGATCTAAAGCTGCGGCAACTTACTAGCAATTCCAGTGAAAACCGGGTGACCGGCGGGGCGATTTCTGCCGATGGCAAGTACCTGGCGTACGCGGGCATCAAGGGGTTGTTCGTCAAATTTATTGATACAGGCGAAATCCGCGCCATTCCTGAGCCGGCGGCATTCGCTGGTAAGAATATGGACTGGCAGGTTATGGGGTGGCTCGCGGACGGCATCCACTTTGTTGCTAATGCGCATGCGGTGGGTAAAGACGAGGGGTCCTGGATCGCAGAGACCACCAGCATCTGGCTGGGATCTGTACAGGACGGGCCTCCAAAGAAACTCAAGGATCAAGGTATGGCCTATAGCGTCTCACCAGACGGCTTGCAGATTGCTTTCGGAACACGAAATCGCGGATTTGCGGAGGGTGAAATCTGGCTGATGGGCCCGGACGGCGAGGGGGCGCACAAGATCCTGGAGGCAGAAGGCGACGGGTCCCTTACTGCGTTCAGTTGGTCGCCGGACGGACAACGAATCATGTACATCAAGGTGGACGCTTTGGGGGAGCCCACGGGCGTCAGCCGCGATTTGAATGGGGGCCCTCTTACGACAATATTCCCACCTGCAGAGATGAAGGAGCTCAATGAGATAAACTGGTTGCCCGATGGCCGATTGATCTACTCCGTGCCGGAATCCGGGGCGATGGGTAATACTTGCAACTACTGGGCAAGGCGAATCGACCTTCGAACCGGCGCGCGGCTTGATACTCCGAGGCGGTTAACGAACTGGTCTGGATTCTGCCTAAGTAGTGGGAGTGTCTCGGCGGACGGCAAGCGTCTGGCTTTTCTGGGATGGGCCAACCACAATAACGTATATGTAGCCGACCTCGAAGCTGGCGGTTCGCGAATTAGGAACTCGCGCCGACTCACTTTGGACGAGAGTGACAACAATCCGACGGCATGGACCGCGGATAGCAATGCCGTCATTTTCTTTTCCAAGCGTAACGGCAGTGAAGGGCTTTACAGGCAGCGCCTCGACGAGGATTCGCCACATCTGATCACCACTGCCTCGGGCTCATTCTCCAACGCACACATTACGCCGGACGGGAAGTGGGTAGTATGGTTCATCCAACCGAATGCAAGCGGTCCAAACCCGGCGACCCAACTCATGCGGGCCCCGATCACCGGTGGTACGCTCGAGTTGATCTTTGTGGCGCCCCATGAGGCATTACTTCTCTGTGCGAGGGCGCCATCTACTTTGTGCGCGGTTGGAGAGTGGACCGAGGACCGCAAGGAGATTATCGTCACATCGTTCGACCCGGTGAAGGGGCGAGGGCGGGAGCTCCTGAGGTTCAAGGGCAATCCAGGTAGCGTGTATTGCGATATCTCACCCGACGGCTCGCGCATCGCCGCGGTCACCGGTCCGGAAGAGCCCATCCAGATTTTCTCTCTGCGCGGTCAGCTGACGCAGGTCATCCCGGCAAAGGAATTGAATCCGAAGTCGTTTCTAATTTGGGCGGCGGACGGGGAGGGAATGTTTGTCACCCACATGGTAAAAGGCGGATCCGAGTTGGTGCATATGGACCTGCGTGGCAACACGAAAGCTTTGTGGAAGAACGACGGAGGATATTACCCGTGGGGCTTGCCGTCACCCGACGGCCGCCACCTAGCCATTCAGGGAGCAAACCAGAGCGGCAACATGTGGATGATGGAAAACTTTTAAGCAGCGGGCGTCCGTTCGCGCTGGATTGCATCGGACTGCATCTCGCGGCAAGACTCAGAACTGGAGCTGAATCTTCAACTGAATCATCCTCGCGGAGGCATCGCCTCCAAGCCCTCTGCCCAAAATGGTTGTGGGCGGCTGCTCTTGAAACGCCACCTGCCCGAATAAAGGGTCTGAGGCTGAAATGTTACTAAATGGAAAGCTGAAATTATGGTGGTTGAAGAGATTGAAGAACTGTGCGCCGATGCCAAGTACGCCCTTTTCCCAGCCGGGGAGCTTTGTGTTCTTCATGACGGTGAAGTCGGTAGTGAAGTAATGCGGGCCCCGGAAACGATTGCGTCCTTGAGCGAACGCTACCGCTGGGCCATCACAGGGGCCTGACGCCGCCGGCAAATTCCCGACATTGAATCCGGTCTCGCAACCTGTTTGTAGGAAACGCGCGTTTGGATTGGGCGTTGTCGTCCCATCCGGATTGAATAATACCTGCGGGGGTTGACAAGGGTTCGGGGCAAACGGAAACGCCGCGCCCTTCCCGCACCAACTCCCGGACCCGGAGAGAGAGCGAACCGGCACCGCATAGAATGCACCGAAATAGTTATTCGGCGCAAGACTGGCCGACTTGGTGAAGTCGAACACCGTATAAGGAAATCCCGTGCGGGCAAAGATCGTTCCAGATATCTGCCACCCTTTGGCGAGATTGTCGGAACCATGCCCTCGCAAGAACGTTTTCAGCGGAACTTCCCACACGTAGCTGGCATTGAACGAGTGCCGCACGTCGTAATCCGCTGGTCCGTAAGCGCCTCGAAGATTGTGCGGGTCCTGCGGCCCTGACGCGCTCCCATTCGTAAATGGGTTGAAACCACCGTTAGAGACTTCATCGAACGCGTGGCCGTAGGTGTAGTTAGCCTGAAACAAGCCTTGCGTCCAACGACTGAACCGGTGCCGGAAAGAAACCACCATACCGTTGTAATTGGAGACGGCCACGGAAGTTATCTGGGTAACCCCACTAAATCGGGGATCAGCACAGGGTGGAACCGGCGGTCTCGTTGTGCACGTCGCGGCGGGGAACGAGCCGAAGCCAAATGCGTTTGCGGACGGGTCCCAAGCAAACTGATGGATGCCATGATGACCGGTGTAACTAATGCTTAACCAATTGTCGCCGGCAAAGGCCTGCTGCAATTCCAGACTCCACCTCTGATATTGCGGCGAATGCGTCCGGCTGTCCGGAACAGTGATGCCTGGCGGCGAAAAGCCGGTCGGAGAGAGGCTGGAAATCGTGGCTTGAATTTGGGCAAGCGTTTCACCGGCGGCAAAGCCTTTGACAAATGCGGTGTTGGAAGCGGCTGCATCTTTAGAGAGGCTGGTGCTCTCATTGGGCGTAAGGTTGTCGCCGGCAACGGCGTAGGAGTTCAAGAGCGGGGGATTGCTGGAAAGAGTCTGCGCGAGGTAGCGCAGCACCGGGTCATAAAAGACGCCGACTCCGCCTCGAATTACAGTGTTATGCGAAACACCAAGCGGCTGCCAGGCGAAGCTCAGTCGCGGGGACCACAGGATGTTGTCCACGCCCGCAAGAGCTTGCTTCTGGTTGATCAGGATCGCCTGATTGTACGGCTGGCGTGGGTCGTGGCTAACCGACTCAAAGGGACCAGCCATACGCGCGAAGCATCGAGTCTTGCACACCGGGTTGGATTGGTGCTCTGCGCGAAGGGCGAGCGTCAAGGTGAGGTTGGGCCGCGCATGCCACTCGTCCTGGCCGTAGAGCGCGAGATTATAGAAAGCGATGGGGTGAGAGGTTTGGGAAGCGAAAGATTGTGTTAGTTCCGTGAAATCAGCTTTCGGAGAAGCTGGATCCACGCCACCTTGATAAAAGGCATCGAGCGTCTGGGGTGCCAGTGCGCCCGCACCCGTGAATGTGTGCCCTAAGTCCGACCAATGAGTTCGTTCGAAGTTCGCGCCGAGCCCAAACTTATGATTGCCAATGGTCTTCACCAAGTCGTCGGAAATTTGGTATTTAGTAGTGGATTGGCCAACAGGAGACGCCGAGTAGTTACCGTTAAATCCTCCCATATTATTGAAAGTTCCCGAAGCAATGCTCAGTGTCACTGGAAATGCAGCCAATGCCTGCGAGCCATGCGCTAGCCCGGCGTTGGGAGCAAAGTAGCTACCCGCCAGCAAAAATTGGTTCGCGGCCGACGAACCAAAGGTATGCGTCTCGACCATTTGGCCTTGCCAAGAGGGAAAGTGTTCTTCCACATCGAACAACGGACTGATGAAATCGACATATTGGGGTACGTAGCTTTGATCATTTTGGATTTGAAGAAAGACACGGTCGCCTGGGCTCGCGCTCCAATCCATGCGGCCAGACGTGAGCGTATCCCTGCTTGCGAGGCCCCGCTCCGCCAAGAAATGCCGGACGCATGGGACGTCATTGCCCAGCAGAGTAAAGTTTGCAGGGCACCCGACGGGATTGATAAAGTCGCCGTCCAACGCTGACGCCGCTCCTGGTGCCGCGTTATAGAGACTGAAAATTCTTCTGTAGAGCGATGCCGAAGCGGAATTTGACCCAAATTTTGAATCGATATTCGCGATGGTCGCGGTTTCAAATTGGAGGCTCGGAATAGTTACAAAATTATCTTGGGGAATCAACAGCCGTAGCCCCTCGCTATCAAAGAAGAAGAACAGTTTGCCCTTCTTGATCGGTCCGCCAAAGGAACCGGCCCATTGATTGGCGATGTCGAACGGGCGCGGCGCCGACAACACATTGCTCACCCAGTTGTTGGCGTTGAGCACCCGGCCGTTCCAATAGTATTGCGCATTGCCGTGAAAATCGTTGCCTCCAGACTTGGTGATGTAATTGATATTCGCGCCAGCGGCGCCGCCAAACTGGCCGGAGTATCCGATGCTAACGACCGTTGCTTCTTGAATTTGGTTCTGGCCCAGCAGGAGACCGAGCGCGCCAGATCGGCTTTCATTTCCGGCATCGTCATTGTCGTTCATCCCGTTTACGGTGAAACGATTGGAAGTGCCCGGCATCCCCAGAATCGAAAAGTTTCCACCATAACCCTGCTGGTCGGCGTTCATCACCGCGCCGGGAGCGGTTTGCGCGATATACGTGAGGTCGTTCCCGGGGTTCGGGACTTCGGAAATCTGTTTCTGGCTCATCGTTGCGGAGAAATCGCCATTCTCAGCCTGGATGAGAGGCGCCTCTCCTGTCACGGTTACGGTGGTGTTTGCATTCTCAATCTCGAGCGTTACGTTCACGGTGACAGCAGGGCCCAGTAAGATGTTCACCTCTCGGCCTCCGTTTTGGAAGCCAGTCCGCTTCACAATCAGCGTGTATCTCCCTGGCGCCACAAAGAAGAATTGGTACACACCCTCACTGTCGGTTTTCGTCGATTGAGTTGATCCCTTGGTGTTGTCCTTAATCTCGACCTGCGCATCAGGTACGACTGCTTTGCTCGAATCGGTTACGACGCCAGTCAACCCACCAGAGTTCGTTGTTTGCGCGCTTAACTTGGTGGATAGAGAAAGAAATGCTAGAAGCAACCAGAGGAACAGAATCACGGGCCTTGATCTCATCGAAGCGCACCCACGATTCTGATTAAACAAGTTCCCTAGGGTTGCAAGATCGGGAGGTACCAAGAATACTACCCCATTCAAGACTTTGGGCACTAGCGATGTTGCAACAGAGCAGACACGTAATCGTGCGCAGCAATTGATGCTTGGGGGCGCAAGAATCGGACAGTCAACCAACGTTAGGGAAAGTCGGATGAAAGTTCTGGCGACGGCAGGCGTTCCCGAAGAATACGGTACCAGCTTCGGGTTTACCCAACGTTCTAAATACCATCAGGAATATGAGTCGCTAGTGCGTAGGGCGATTCGTCGGCTTGCCATCCGTGCCGCGAGTTTTATTTGCTAACCGCCGACGCTATTCGCTCTTATTGCTGTCTTTTGCTGCCGCGCAAAAGTCACAAGTCCTGTGGATTGAAAGAGAAAGCTGGTAGTGGCGGTGGGGATCGAACCATCAGCCCCGTTGAATCCACGTAAGTTATTCATTCCACGTTACCGCACAATCCATAAAAACGCTAGAAACGCACGAGTGAGGTACACGGCGGGTACACGGGCACCTTCGGCAGCGAGTATGCAACTGAGTGTGCAACCGACCGAAACTTCGCCACTTCTTTTTCTAAGTCGCTGACCGAACTTTGACTGTCTTGACGGGACCTATGGCCTACCACGAACCACGACACCCAATCGTATTGCCTTGAGGATTCTAGGACACCGGCATGTCCTGAAAATGACTAAAAAGCCGTATTGCTGGCTCCCTTCTCTGATCCACGCTTAAAATAGTAAACGACGCTGCCCACGATTCGCAGATTGGCCTGACCTCGAATAATGCCCGAGGAGTCAAAGTAAGCCGTATGCAGAAAGTCCGCTCCAACCCGCAGTGCAATGGAGCTTGAAACCCGGCTCTCGGCCCCCACTCCAAAAGCCCACGAGAGTTTGTTGACAAATCCTGAAGAGAATCCACCACCGGTGGAAGGAATTGCGCCAGTGACCCGTGCACCTCCTATCAGGGCATGAACATACGTGACTAGATGCCGATGTCTGGTTGGATAAAGTACGGGGCCACCGAGGTAGCTCAGAACGTCAGAATGATTCCCGGAAGCGAGCACGTTTGAAGCGCGCACATAGTCTAAGTCTGCCCTCACTCCAACACGACGGGAGAAATCCGCAGTGGCGCTTACGTCTGCGCCATTCAACCAAATTCGAGTTGACGCCGGACCTGATAGGTTCACGTAAGAGTATCCAGCGCCTACGTTAATCGCGGGACTGATTCCAGCAGCGACAGGCACCTGAGCATGTGCTTGGGCAGAGCAGACGAAGAGACAAAGAAGAACTCGGTAGACAGCTTTCATGGAATCTGGGAACCATTATTCGCTATGATCTTCACTTCGCTACCGAATCTCCGATAGTCCGTAAACTGGCCGCGACACCAGTAAACCTTTCCGTTGCGCTCAGCCTGAGTATAGATGGTGACCGGAATGAGCCGAGGAGTCTCATCCGCCCGGTTGAGCCAGCCGTAGGTGACCACGCCCTGGTAGTTTTTCCACCTGCCGGAAAGTTGTTCGTAATGCTCTGATATGCGGAGGATGTTCGTATCCTCGTCGGTCCAAACCTCACCGTAGCAGGGGACGGTGAAGATCTTGCTGGTGGTGAAGAGTAGGAAGTCGGCGATGGATTTAAGGACACAGACGCCATCCTCGACCTCGGCATGATACTGAAAGACCTTTATTCGACGCCCGTTGACGAAGGTGTCAGGGAATTGATGAATTTTGAACTGGGGTGTCGTTCCCACCATTTGAGGAAGTTCCGCCCACTCACCACCAGTACCCACCGCATCATTTATCGCGGGGAGAGGCACATCCTGGAACTCCTTCTTGCCATCGGGATATTCGCGGAACCGCTGAAAGCCGTCTATGACCCGGACTTCAAACGCCCCCTCAGCAGCGGGCTCCTCCCTGTCCCCTGAACCCCAGGCGAAACTCTGTACGGCAATGAAATTGCGCATGCTGTCTGCCAGGAGTTGCGCTTTTCTCCGAAGTACGCGGACTTCGGGAGGTTCCTCGGGGCGGTGTTGTAACCCATCAACATGGACTGATACGAATTTTGAATTGTGGTCGGGTACTGGAGCAAATTTTGGATAGAGGTCGGCCGACAGTGGTGAGACATCTCTGATGGCGGGGAATATCTTCAGTGCCAGGAAGGGCTGTACCTTGCTTACGAAATCGACCAAGGTTTGTACCGGCACAGCCACCGCCATCGTTTCATTGCCTCCGCACAGAATACCTAGAATCTTTTCGGTTCTCCTATCAACGACGATGCCGCCGCTTGCTCCCCCCGTCTGTCGCTGACGATCTCCACCCGGTGAGTACTCAAAAGCGAGAAGTCCCGATGTCGTGGGGGCTCTGAATTTGGCTCGAACTCGAATCAGTTTGCGAATGAGGTCCATAGTCCCTTTGGGATAACCGTAGATGTCTACTTCCTGACCAACTTCAAGCTCATCGAGACTGAAACTAAGGCCATGATGATGGGGCAAGGGGTGCCGAAGCTCGAAAATGGCAAGATCCCTTTTCTTAGCAAATGGAAGCACGTCCCCGTTCGGCATGAGGTTCGGTGTAGCTTCCTCATCGTCGGGACCAGTGGCAAGATACCGTTGAACAATCTTTTCTCGTTTGATCTTATTAGTCCGCGTGGTCGCTGCTACGTGGTAGTTGGTTACGATAAAACGACAGGTGGCGTCCAAACAGAATCCTGTACCGAAGTTAGCTTTGAGGTCGAGCTTAGGGCCAGGCTTCGCCGTCATATGAAGCTTTATCGAGGGAGCTAACCTCATCGAGGTAATAGGAACGATGGTCTCGACAAAATCCTGAGTGTGTTCCGCCGTAGAAGAAGGCGGGATTGTCGAGGGACGAGTGGAGACTTTTTGGGCCGCTGCTAAGTGAGACAGGAACGAATACACAATCAAGCTCGGGATGATTTTGCGCAAGATCATCAGACATCACGAAGACTCTCGACAAGTCGGTTCTGATGTTTTGCACGCGCTTCTCCACCGAATGAGCGCTTAACACAAAGGACTTAGTGGGGTTTGAGAGGATGGCCGAACCAAAACGAAACAGATAAGAAAACCATTACGGAAAAAGGTACCGATCCGAACTTAAAAACGACATTAGCCTCGCCCGGTCAATTTGCGAAGGACGCGCGCAAAGACCTCTAGTGTCCAAATACTCCCGACGAGTGAAACAAGCGCCAAGACATATTCCAGGGACGCAGAAAACCAGAAAAGCGAAGTGAAGACTGGAGGTTCCCTGGATTCTCGATTAGCCATTCCTAAAACCAGGAGTAGGGAGCCATTTGAACCACAGCATAGTGCAGCGAAAATCCAGTTAAGAGCCGCAGACTTAATTTTCCACCGAGAGTAGTGCACAGCACCGAAAGTCGCCGAAATAACGAGCAAAACCAGATATAACGATGTCATGTGAGCACCACCTCTATCTCTCTGGAGAGATGAGTCCCGCAAGACTGCTCAGGGGAGGGTCCTGAATGTGCATCGCCACGTTGTCAAAATCATTGTGATCAAAGTTGTTGCCAATTGAACCAGCCGATTTGAGGATGCCGATCACGGCATCCGAAAGCATGTTGTGGATAACTTCGTTTTCGCTGCCTTGGACAAAAATGAGCGCCTCACCTGCGTTGGCGACTATATTTTTCCTAACAATGCAGTCGCTCCCTTCGATCCTGATCCCGTCAAAAACCCTCGAATCATAGATTTGGTTCCCCGCAACGTCACCGTGGCTTCCTTCGATAAATATGCTGACCTGAGAGTCGGCGAGCATGTTCCTCTGGACCTCGATCCCATCGCTTCCCGCAACGAGGATGCCGGTTGCCACTGCCGAACAGGCGTTGACACTCTCACAGCCGGAAGACACTGTATCTGTCACCGTGTTCCTGGTGACCATGCCCGAGGCTCCAAATCCTATCTGAATTCCATTCTGGGCCGCCCCATTAGTTGGACCTAGGCCGGTTACCACATTTCGATCAACTCTTACATATGTGCCCGTTTCGTTGGCGGTGATTCCATTTTTCTGAAAGTTATCGATTATGCAATTCTTGATTTTCACATCAGAGGAACCGCCGTTACCACTTTCCACCAAGATACCCGTCCCGCTCTGACAGCCTTCGAGGCCTCGACCGAGCTTGAAATTCTGGATCACCACATGGGTGATATCTCCCGAAGCATTTTGATAATAAATTCCTTCCACTCTTGGCGCACAGCCAGTAATAGCATTGCTGATTCCGTCTACGGTCAGACCGAAGATCGAGACCTTTGCCGCGCCTGAGACAAAGATTGCCGCAGCAATTGGCGCGCCGGTCGCCAATCCTGTCGCATTTTGCTTTAGCTCCGGCGGGACGAGAAACACGCCTTCGCCTGGATCGATGTCGAGTGACTTCGTGATGGACAGTTGCTCTTGGTAAACACCTTTGCATACATGGATTGAGTCACCCGGTGAAGCGGCGTCCACGGCACTTTGGATACTCTGGTAGGCAGCCCCCAAACAATCTTGGCTGGCGTTTCCTACAACCAGTTGCCTGTTGGCCCTAGCTCTTCCAACTGGAAGTGAAAGCGCCAATAGCAAACCTGGGATTAGGAATCGAAGTGTTCGCCTGTTGTCGATATTCATGGCACCCTCCCTTGATTTTGAGCAAAGCCCTCCCTTAGTCTTCTAAATCAAAAAGGGCCTGAATTAACTGAGGCTTCCAACTAGGCAATTGATTTCTCGCAGTCGCATAGCTATCGTGGTCAGGCTCGCATTTTGGCGAGGATGGGTCCTGCGGCGAGCGCAAATGCCGGTCTCGAAGTTGATTGCTGGCTGCGCCACCTCGTTTTTCAAGGTCTAGCTTTTCCAGGTAGCGGTAGAGGCTCGTGCGCCCTATGCCGAGCAACTGCGCCGCCGCAGCACGATTTCCTCCGCAGCGACTGAGCATCCACCGGAGGTACCTTTCGCACATTTCGTCAAGCGTCAGCACCTTGCCTGCGGTCCAATCCGCAGTCGGTGGCATCCGGGTCGGACACTCTTGGCGGAACCAGCGCCGTCGGCCCCTGGTGTTCGAGGATGTCTCGGAATCAGCATTTAGATTTGAGTCTGGAGGGAATGGCTTTGGTAAAGCAGTTGTCGCGTTCATGATGGTACTCCTTCAGAGCCCGTCCTCGTCGGCTACTCCAGCTTGGAAACTTCCCCGGTTGCAATTCCACCGCCAATCGATGCACCAGGCACGCATTGCAAATCCTTTGAATTCACTAATGTCTTGAGTTGCGCATCCAGGGCACAGGTCCGCCCATTCCCAAATTGGTTTTCTAGTTCTTTGGCTCGTTCCAAAACGGGACTGCAGAGTTCAAAGCAAGTCAGTTTCGGGCAGCCCCTAATTCACCGTTCACTAGATCAATGGACACCATCTCCACACCCGGCTGTCCCTTTAGCTGCGTGGAATCCGGTTGGCCGCCCCCTCCACCCGAGCGAGGCAACCAAACGTGCAATCTCGTGTCACCTTCAATCCAAAAAACGTTGGTTAGTTTCGTGGCGTCTGTCGGATCGTCCATAGCTATCAGAGTAGGAGGCCCATAGATTTTCTCGAAGGACCCGACAACAGTCCGAATTGACCGAACGTCTAGGTCAAAACCTAAGTCATAAAGTCTATTTTTCCAGAAGATGGCCGAAACAGCTCGGACATGGAGATTCAAGAATGGAGAGGATGAAATTCCAGCCAGCGAGTCTCGGCCATCTAGAAAGCAATAGAATTTGTCCGTAATTTCTGCATTGGTTGAGTTCCGGGGCTTCGTGATTGTGGAGGCTGCGCCCCCGCAGACGGCTTTTGGATGGCGAACCTGGAATTCCTTTAGAGTTTCGCCGAGCATATCCTTGCCTAGCGCGCGAATTCGCTCGTTCGCCTGAATGCACGGCTCACTCAGGACGACGGCAAGCATCAAGCTGATTGTTACGAGAAAGTGCTGCAACGTCCGCGTTGTTTTCCGAGGCATGGTCATTTTCTCCTTGCGTTCGATTCTGTTCAGTCCAGTTAGGAAATACATATGGAGAGGCCCTCCTCGATGCGAAAAGAAGTTCTCGTACTCTGTATCTTCTGGCATCAAGCTGCTCCAACAAACGACGAAGGGCTCCCGAGTTGGATTCATACCACTCTGGTGGGATAGTCTCTGCAATGTCCCACAGGTCCTGGAGACCAATTTCGGATTCCAGTTTGCCTAACCACGGTTCGAAGGATTCGATTCCGCGCACTTGTTGGTAGACTACATTCCGAGGGTGAAGACTCTTTCGTGGTGAATCTGGAAAATTCCACTCTCCAGAGTTGAAGCAGAACCCCTGATCGATCATCCACGCGTGGTAAGGAGTCCCGCTATCTTGGCGAGCCAAGATGATTTGCCTGCCATCGGTGTTGCAGGTCCATGTGTCGAAGACGAGCATCCCGATAAAATCGATTAGATTGAGCGCGCTCAATAGACACTTGTCGGACTGGAATTCCAGTAGTTTCAGATCATGGGGGTCTCCAGGGTAACGAGACCCGAATTGAAGTCCATGCTGGCATGGGATGTGTGTCCGTTGCATCTCCATGCATAGGCAGGGCGTCAGCCGGATTAATTCCTTGCTGACTTCGATGATTGCGACCGCTGTCGTGGGTAACCCTAGCAGGGTCGCCAACTTGGTCCCAAGCATCTCGTTGACCAAGATGCGGCGATGCTGCGGGTTATTTTGAAACTTAACAACGTAATAGTTGCCATCGGAACAGCGCATGAGGTGCGCCTGAGACCCGCCTCGCATTCGCCGAATCTGCTCTAAGGCCCGAACAACTTTGACCTCGAAGTGAGGTGAGTTGCCGTCGGGGGGACAAACCAAAGGTAAAGTATTCAGAGGCATGGGTTGGGACCTGCCTACTGGAACGAATTTACGTACCGGATTGAAACATCCTCGGGGTGTTTACAGAATCCTTGAAAGGGATTCAAGTCCCAGAAACCTAGTCAGGTTTTCCTAGCAGATATATTACGGAGAGGCTAACTTCATTCGAATAGCAAATCTTGTTATGTCGGCGACATTGTGAATTCCGAGCTTGTCGTAGAGTCTGGAGCGATAGGTTTCGACTGTGGCCTCGGTCAAAACAAGTATGGTGCTAATCTCCTTCGTACTTTTCCCTGTCGCAATCAAACGAAGGAGATCTTTTTCCCGATCCGAAAGTTCATGCTGAATTGATTCTGTCCTGGGCAACTCTGCTGGTGATGGGTCTGAACCTGCCTGTTCTGCGAAAGGGAGTGTCGGCTGGTTTGACTCTGTTTCCTGAGCCTCAGAAAAGTCCTCAGAAGAGTAGGATGCAAAACGTGTTAAAGCCTGAACGCACTCTTCCGCAAGCTCGGCGGCACGAGCCAAGAGAAGCGGGTCAACAACTCCCTGCTGGGTCTGACTCTTCACGAATGCGAAACTGACTCGATTCCTAACTTGCGAAAGATTCTTCATAAGTGTCCGAAGGGTATCAGCCAACTCTTTTTGATGACTCGTTTCAACAACAAGTGCCAATACCATCACAACCCGACTCTCTACATCCTTGATCGGGATGAAGCTGACTGACCAAGTCGCCTTATCTTGTCGGGTTGCTAGTCTGGCCGTGATTTCTGTGTGCGTAAGCTGTCCGGTTTCGAAGACCTTTGGAATGATTGAACTCGCCTCGCAGCACTTTTCGTTAACAAGTTGACCGAGAGTCTTGTTCGTGTGGGCATCAACTGGCTTCCGATTCATTTCGGCAAGAGTGTTGTTCAGCGCAAGAACCCTGCGGTTGGAGTCGAATAATGCGGCACCGATTTTGGAATTTCCGAAGTCTTCGTGAAAACGTTGAATAAACCCGTCAACGTCAAATGAACCCTGCAATCGTACACCAGTCTCGTGCACTATACGTTCCCTCTTCCCGGCTATGGTCCGAAACAAGCCTGACACACATAGAACTCTCGTAATGCCGAAAGCCAATCAATCTTTCCTTGCGACGGCCCTCAGTATCACCATGCCAAACAGACGTTTTCGGATATGGCCCCCAAGTTCGGGACAGGTAAGCACTGTTCTTATTACCCCTATGAATAATACATGTCAAGAGAAATGTAACAGACATTCAATACGTGCATGTATTATGTTATTGACATCTATCTTATGGCTAGATATAAGTCCTGTTCTCACAGGCGCCCTGATAATCCCCGCTTGCCACTGAGTGAGGGATGGAACCTGGGAGAGGTACCCGAGGGAACGCCTATTATCTTAGGAGGCTCCGTATGGCTATAGGTGATCGTCTCCGCGAAATGCGCGTGGCAAAGAAGCTCTCACAAGGCGACATCGAAAAACGAACGGGGCTGCTTCGTTGTTATATTTCCCGCGTTGAGAATGGCCTGGCAGGACCCGGTCCAGAATTATATCCAAATCTGGTTCAACATGACGGCAAACTGAGAAGGCTTCCAAACCGAGCCCCGGGTCAGCGTCGACTGCGCGATGTATCTCAAGAAATCCTTCCGCGTTTTCATTTTGCCGAAGCGCGTTCGAGATCAGGATCGTCTAGGTTATATTGCAAGTACCGGCCAAGCGATTGCCAATTCCGGTCATTTGATGGCTCTAACCTGACGGCTTTTTCAAATCCTTCGAGCGTGTTCAGCTCCACGCAATGATTCGCAAGC
>JBGPIX010000063.1:0-19031 GCA_041485085.1 Candidatus Acidiferrum sp. | reverse complement strand
TCACGATTTCTCGGGGAGGCTCCCCGGGTCCAGGTGATCTTTCCCCGGCAATTCTCATCGTTACTCCAGTCACCCTGCCGACGATTTCAGCCTGAGACGGATAGTCAAATCGCCGCACATCCTGGTGAGAGTGAGGGTGCGGAATCACAATTAACTGACCACGATCAACCTGACACCAACTGCAAACGTAGCCGTTTCGAAGCTCCACGAAGTAGACAGGGCGATCGAATTCCGTCTTCCATTTCTCAGCACTGATCTTCCTTTGGCTTGCGTCGATCTGCACGAGCGAGCCGGGACGAATCAAAGGGTACAGCGTAAAGTCTTCGAGGCCGATATATCCGTACACGGATTTGTGCAAGTCAAGATGCTGCAAGAAACCAACTGGGATCAGGTCCCACTTCTCCACGACTCGCGCAAGCAGATTCGTCCTTTCCAGCTGGAATTCCGGTTTGAACTGCACTGGCAACGACACCTTCTCGGCCTCACGATCGGGTCCGCTATCCAGGAGGTGTGTTTTCGGGACGCCAAGGGAGACCTGATAGCGTTTTAGATCGCTCATGCTCAACCCGAAGAGAGAAACGATCTCTACATACGGGCGGTCGTAAACAGCGCTAAAGGTATAGAACTTGTATATGCTCGGTGTGTATTCCCCGTTTTCAATGTCGGTCACCCAGGCGTGGGAAATGTAATATTCAGCATTGTGCCTGTCCGCGCCAATCCTCTTGCTTTTCTCTTCCACTTCCCGCGTGGTCAGTCCAAGGCTCTCGCGCAGTGCCTTCAGGCGCTTTCCGGCACTCGGACTCGGCTTGCGTGCGTCCATTGGCGGGAATCCTACGCTCGTAACCGTTTTATGTCCAGCTACGTGAATCTTCGCTTATCCATACGCGGGTTCTGCCCCATCATGCGGAAAATCTTGCAACTGGTCGCAATTGCGGCCAAAGCCGCGATAATTCCCGCGTCACCGGACGCCTTCGATATATACGGGGGAATTGGTGTGTCTTCGAATGGACAGGACACTACAAGTGCGGGAGATCCTCTCAACACGCGGCTTGACCCTCTACAATGTTTCTCGGCAGTCTGCTGAAATCTTTGGCCGTTCTTCGCAGTTTTACATCCCGCACAACTTGTATTACGACCTGGCACACACTCCTTCGATGCCCACGATCTGCCAGATGCTCGCCTTTAGTCATATCACAGGCTATCGACTGTCCGACTGGCTGGCAGTGTTCGGATTCGACTTGGACCTTATTTCCCGGCTTCAGCTGTTGGTTCCTAAGCAGCGGACGACGCTCTTGGATTCTTCGATCTACGACATGCATGCTTGGATTCCCTGGTTCGCAGATAGGTCCAACGCCGGGCCAGTACCCCCGATCGCTCCAGTGGGACAGTTTCTGGCTTCGGCAGCGTCGAGGCGTGCAGCGGAATTAGTCGCGCTAAACAAGAGAAGATTTCTTTATGCCAAAATTGGCGAAGGAGACGTGCTTGCGTTTCCACACCTTGCGCCTGCCAGCATTGTCAGAATTGATGAACGGCGTTCCGGAGAGCTGCTGTCTGAGAGGAAGAATAACTCCGAATCGCGGCTCTACCTTGTTGAGCATGGTTCCGGATTCACCTGTTCGAAGGTCCTGATGCTTGAGAAAGACAGAATCATGCTGCATTCGCCAGAGCGACCGTGTGCGCAACTCGAACTGAGGGTCGGCAAGGAAGCGCGAATCCTTGGCGTGGTGGACGCCGAAATTCGCCCAATTCGAGAGAATCACAATGCCCGGATGCTGCACCGAGCGGCCGTTCAGTCCAAGCCTCGACCTCTGAATATTCAAACCAGTCTCAAGGATCTTCTCAAGAGCTCTCGTTTGCGCGTGGGACTTTCCTTTCGGGAAGCATCGGGCATGAGCCGGTGGATTGCTAGTACTCTCTCGGACCAGCTCTATTTTGCGGCGCCAAGCACCCTTTCCGACTACGAAACGCTGTCGGCTCCACCACGGCACATCCAGAAGGTCATCACGCTATGCGTTCTGTACTGCATTGAGTTCCAGGGATTTCTGTGGTCTTGCGGACTTCCACTCGATCAAGATGGGCGCGAGCCGATCCCGGACGAGCTTCTTCCCCGACAGCCGCCCAATCGAAGCGACGGCCTCCACGCCTCAAATGGGCAAGAACACTTGCTCGAACATGGCGGTTTCCTGGACTCCTTGCTGAAGCAATGGGAAGAGATTCCGCTTTTCCTGCGGCATTGCCTCAACGAAATTACCGTCCTCAAGAATTTCTCGCTTTCGGATGTGTTCTGGGTGGGCGGAGATAAGGTGCCAAGCCATCCCTTACTCAGCAACGCTACATTTGTTGTCGTCAACCGCCGCGTCAAGAATCCCGTCCAATCCAAGACCGCTTGCGAACCACCGCTAGGTCTTATTCTCAAACGAGACGGCAGCTATCTGTGCTGTTGTTGTGCCCTGCATAAGGGGAACCTTGTCGTCCGCACCTATCGCGGTGGACGGCTTGCCACGGAACAACTCAGGAATGGGGTTGACGCGGAGGTCGTCGGACAGGTAACGACGATTCTAAGGAAACTTCTTTGACTATCCGGCTAAAGTGTCATCGTCATCTGTGACGTTCCTCCGTTCTGAACGGGAGCGCTACCTTCGGAAATTGCACTTTTGAGTACCGCGCTCACCTTGAACTCGTTTTCAAGAACTTACTGGAAACCTATGCAAAGCGTTTGTCTTGCCTCATCAACTTTTGTACGCCAGAGAACCAGCAAAGGAGAACTTGTCAGGAATGATGGGAAAGAGATTCATTTCATTCGGATCGACGCCTAAGCGACGTCGGACCCGCTTTTAGCCAGCCGATTCAGCAGATCGTCCTTGAGTTTCCAGCGAGACGGATCTGTATCATGGATCGGAACGCCCTTCGGCGAAAGGAGGGCTTGGCGCAATGCAACGTGTTGAGCCCTGCTTGATTGGTCGAAGACAAGTCTTGCCAGCAGCAAGGCCTGAAATTGTTCGAATGGAGAAAGAGAGTTGGCGATGGTTTCGACGGCAAGTTCCATATGCTGAGGCTGAGAACGCACTTGAGCAATAGCTAGCGCAACCATGCGGGCACCCTGTGTGCCTTCCGCATAGAGCGTTCGCGCGTAGTCCTGGTCAAGCGGAAACGTGCGGCAACTTTCCATGATGGCGGAAACAATTGTGGCCATGCGCTGCGTTCTTGCTGCACCTGCCTTCTGTGTCTCCCGGATCTGCTCGTATTGGAGCCCGTAACAGCGAAGCATACTGTCTATCATGCGAAACATCGACGGACGAAAGTTCGGGTTGTCCCACAGGTTGCGGCGCTGGCGCAACAGGTTGAGTACGGCATCGGGTTTTAGCAAATCAACCGTTTGAGCCACGAATCGAGCTGCGTAGAGAATCCAGTCTTCATCTGCCGCTTTGGTCCATAGATCTGAGGGCAACTCGAGATCGAGCCTCGCGGCGAGATAAATTTGGCTCTCTTCCGGCAATTCACGGATGGAGGAACCGAGATAAGGACTCAATCCGCTTTGCCATCTCGATTTCAGCAAGTCCCGGTCAATGCCCAAGGCAAGCCGGTGATAGATTTCCTCGGCGCGAGAATCCGCGTCTTCGAGCCGACTGTAGAATTGGACCGCGGATTCGTGGATCTTCTGGAGCTTTAGGGCGACGTCAGGGTCCTTTTTCACTTTGTCGTTCACATCTCTAAGTAGAATCGAGCGCATGTCCGCGCGGTGCACAAGCATCTCTTGATCCTTGCCACCTGGTAGCAGAATGGTGCTGAGTTGGTCGCGCATTGTTTGCACGAGTGTGCGGGCATCGTCAAGAGACTCAACATTGACAGCGCATGCTGATGCGAGAACGTCCAGGAGAACTTGAGGCGTGATCACGCGCAGCACGAGCCCAGGGTAGGCCAATTGCTCCACGCGTTTATCAACGATATGGCTCAGGATCCGCTTGTATAGCACAACCTCCTTGCTCTTCTCCCAGAAAGTGGTAAGCCAGCTCAAGTTTTCAATCCCGGTATCCGGTGCTTTTTCTAGCTTGGCGACATCAGCTGCTAGTCGAAGCATGAGCGGGCTGCCGCCAACCTGGACAAAGATGGTTTTCGCAAGCTGAGGATTGGAGATTCCTTGTCCGGATAGCACGGCCAGCGCCGCCTGTTCATCGAAATCACCTAGCTCGAGGAGCCGGACTTTGTAGCGGTCCGACCGCAGCTGAACACGGCCGCACATTACTGTTCTGATTTTTGGGATGCGCGACTGAAGGTCATTGAGAAAGTCGAGGACTTCTTCGACATAGGCTGCGCTCCGAAACTGCACCTCTTCAAACGTGTCAAGCACGAAAAGGAGTATCTGCTCGCTCGTCTTGACGCTTTTTACGAATTCGGCGAATTCTTGTAAAAAAGGAGCACGTTCCTTCAATCGCCAAGGCTTTGCTTCCAGCGACGCAGCGGTCTTAGTTGATTCTTTGACCTGTTGCGCGAAGCGTTTGCTCCATTGTTCCGTTATTCCCCGATACCTCTGCATAGATTGCGGGAACTGGATTGCAAGCTGTCGCATGATCTCTTGCAAGAGGGTGATCGGTTCCTCAGCAACAATCCCGCGGCGGTCGAAGTCGAGATAAGCGAATGGGAGTCGGTCGCTTTCCACCACCTCGGCATGGTTCAGGATAAATTTGGAAATCAGCGAGGATTTGCCGCAGCCCCCTGGTCCGTGAATGAACAGGGGAGGGCGCTCGCGGAAGTTGAAAAAATGCTCGACCTTTCTCTGGACGCTCTCGGAAATCGATTGAGAGTCATAGAGTCCGACATAATCGGAGAGTTGGACGAGTTCGTCGAGTCGCCCGGCAAAGGTGTCTCCAACCAGTGAGCGGAAGGGCTGCAGAAGCTGCTCGCGAGCTAGGCGCTCTTTGATCCACTCCGTGGAAGGCGTTTGGACCTTGAACTCCGAGAGCCCTTCCAGCCAATTGATTACTTCCAACAAGGCTGTACCTTCTTCTCGAATGTCCGCGGTGGTGATAGGCCGGATCGTCCGGCTAAGGAATTGTTCTAAAGTTCTCTGAATTATGCTGTCAGGGCGCTTCGGATTTGCGGCGAGAGCCTCGTCTACTCTGTTTTGCGCGAACAATCGGCGGAGCGCAGCCTGTCGAACAGGGGTTTGCAAAGACCAGAGCGGTTTCCCGTCGGGGGAATAGACGCTATCACAATCCGCCAAGAGTTCAACCTTGGCGCTTGAGGATGGCGAGACTTCGCCATTGGGCTGGAGCTCCTGAGAGTCAAAAACTGCCAGGACAGCCGCTGCCTCTCGATACCGCCATAGGTCTTCCGAGGCATCCCAAGGCTGGCTCATCGGGAGGTTTCGCAGTCGTTCGCGAAATGAAGATCCTGCGTTTTCCATTCAAATCGTTCTCCTCACGTCGACGACAGCCATGTTGAGCAGAAGCTGATCCTGGGCTAACTGAGGATGTTTTTGCTGGTACTGGGCGAGCCGTTCATAGACGCCCTCGACGTAGGCGGATATTTCTGTGGGCGACGCAGCTAATCCGCGTTTTTGTTGGTGCACTTGTGCTAGGAAAGTCTCCAATTCCGGCTTGGTGATTGCATTCACTTTTTCCCTGAACAGGAAGCCGGCGACATCCAGGGACAACTCGTATGTGTAGTTCACGAGAACGAGCCTGAAATTCAGCTTGCTTTGAATCCGCTGCGCCAATTGTTGAATGAAGTCGCGGGTCTCTTCCGAAGGTGGGCGGGTATTGAAGCCATCAAGCACGATCCACCAGACATTCCCGTTGTCGTTCCGTGCAGCTGGAATCAGCCACTCAACCAACTCCTGGTTCCAGCGTGCTGCCTGCTGTTGCCCTCGTTCCGGCACATTTCCTGTCACTCCAACGGCGCGAGCAAGCTCTGCAGCCAACTTGCCGGGTCCATAGTCATCTTTGTCCAGGTCAATATATACCGCTCCGGTTCTTGGGCTACGGGCTGCGAAGTAGTCGACGAGTTCCTTTGAATAGGTCATCCCAACTCGATGTCGGTCGCTGGTCACTACCAGCATTTTGAAATCGGTGTCCATCTCCATCGCTCTTAAATGAGACCGCAATACACTGCGACCGATGAAAGACTTACCTCCCAGAACGAACAAAGCCTCAGATGGGTGTCCGAAAAGCTGAACTCTGTGGGGGTCCCAATCTGGATTGGTTGTGAAAAAGTCCCTAATCTTCTGGCTGTTCGGTCGCGAGTTGACGACCTCGACTACGAGTTGCGCAATCCACCCTTGGCTGTTGGCTTTGGCGACGAGGCCTTGAAGTTGTTCCGGAAAAGGGAGGTCTGTCGGCACGAAATCGGTAAGTTTCTTATCCAGTCTCTGCAGGACCGTGCCGAATTCCTGAGGAGAAAAGACAGCGTTTATGGCTTCGCTGAACCCAACAATTTGCGGCCCATTCACGGTTCACTTCCTACGTAAGCGCCAACCCCTGGCCCTGCAGATAGCGTACAATCGCATCCATAGGTATGCCCTCATTGAATTCCGGCTTATGGTTTGGTGCGAAGTTGGGATCCCCGCTGTGATGGAGCGCCACCAGATTCCAGTTTTCGTCAAAGCATGGAGAGCCAGAAGATCCGGCCTCCGTGTTTGTCGAATAGCGGACTCTCGTTCGATTGGCATTCACCGACTGGATTGAATCGGTGTCGAGAGCGAGTTTCAGGGGTTCGCCCTCTGGATGCTGAACGATAAACAAGGGTGAGTGTGGCTTGAACGCTGGTGACGCCTGCGCGTTGGAAAGGCTGATCCAACCCCGCGGATCGCCCGACAGTTTTTCGCCGATGGTCAAGGTACCGACTGACTTCGCCAAACGGAGAACAGCGCAATCTAGCTGGTTCGGATTAGGCTCTCGGTCATCCTGACTGTTGGGGCTCAATGCCACCCTCCAAGCGTTTGCGAGTTGAAATGTCGAGCCCATATTCCGTGCGCCACTCGCGAGAACCTTGTAGTCGAAACGACAGAGCAGGCTAGAGGACCGGGCGCGCGGACCTTGGTATGACACATCTCTGTCTTCCACGGCGGCAATGCATTCGACAACGTGCCAATTGGTCATCACGAGGTCCGCGCCGATGAGAAAACCTGTGCCGAAAATGGTTCCGCCACCCTCGGCGGCAATTTCGATCCGGCACACGCAGACTTGAACTTTGGCGGCCGCATCGAGCCATGCCGAGAAGTTCAGGAACGAGCTCGTAGCCTTTATGAGTCGTTCTAGGTTCGTGCGATCTGGCGCCGCAGCCGCATTCTTGAGACTTGCTAAACCCAGCAGCGCAGCGTTTCTTGGGCGTGCCCCGAGCGCAGCGGCGACCAATTGCTCTTCCAGGTCGCGCCGCGAATAAGCGTCAACAACTTCAGAGATGACAGTGCGGAAGGACATGCTGCCGGCTGCATAGTTGCCCGCTCGATCGTCTAGACGGTGCAGCAATAGTTGAGCAAATTCGGTTTCCGAGAAGGCGCCGAAGAGGGCATTCGTCCACGTAAGTTGTTCTGGTCCGGTGAGCATGGCCGGTGCCTGACTGTATGAGAAGTGCAGGAAATGTAGCAGGGTTTCGGAATTAAAACAAGATAGTTATTATTGACCACAGCCAGAAGCAAGTTTGGTATAAGCCAATTCTGAGCCGAAAGGCTAGCTCTGAATGGGATCTCTGTGCCCTCGGCATTGTTGGATTCCAGACATTCGCCAAGCTGCAGCAGGCAGGTGAGGACCAGAACATTCCCTTCGGCAGCGACCAGGGCTTGCGGGACGACCGCTCCACGCGGGGGACCGATCACGACCGCAAGCGGTCAGAAGGTCGAAGAGGGGATTGTTGCCCGTCTAGTTGCACTCGAAGTGGACACCCACTACTCGAATGTGAGCAAAGGCGAAACTGTCATCTGCAGGCTCCGCGGCCAGGAGAGCAATGACATGACATCATTCATCGCAATTGCTGAGGTAGACGTCCGGAAAAACAATAATCGAACTCGCGTCGGTTCCGACGTCTTAGTAACAAATCTAGGATACGATCCCGAACCGCTTTCTTCTGCGCAGTGCAGTTTTTACCAACTCACTTAGCTGGCTCAAGACATCGGCTGGCATCTCGCGGCGCTCAAGAAGCTGGTCCAAGAGTTGCGCAACCTCATCTGACCTCCGATCACCAAGGTAGTTTGACCAAGTTTGACGATAAGACCCCGATCGACTCAAGCCGGCGAGGTTCGAAAGTGTGCCTGCGCTTGATGTTTGTGCTGAAAGTTTGGTCTCCCATAGGGTCAGGAGCTGAACAAGGTCGGGAAGTACGTAGGACACAAGTTCGCTCCCCATTCCGCTCTTTTTTATCAAGTCGAGCGCAAGTGTAGGATTTGCCGAGCCAATTTCAGCAAACAAACAGCGAGAGAGTTCGGGGTCAGCCTCGAGGGACTCCGGTTTTGTATTGCGAATACATTCGGCCAGTTCTATAAGGAGCTCTTGGCGCGCGCCGTCGAGACTTCGCGCGAGCGTCTCGGCTGGGGACAGTTTTAATTTGAGCCGCGTGAGTTCGCGTGACGAAGTCTCTGCCGTAGGCGGACGGGAAGCCTCGGTGTCGAAGCTCGCCAACACATTCAATCCCATCTTAAGAAGCCTGACATCACCCTTATAGTGGCGTGCGGCTTCACGAAAGCTCCGAACTTTGGCCTCGGGCGATTCCACAAGGCGAATTTTCTGGTCAAGGTCGGAATCAAGAAGCAGAATGTCGATAGGTATGGCTTTGCCGTCTCGCGAATAGCCAATGGAGGCATCGCGAATTGACCGTCTTGCTTTTTCAAAGTCCCCAAGCGCGAAGAAAGCCCGCGCCTCGATTTCGCCCAAAGGGCTCGCAGGCGACCGCTTCTTTATTTCTCTTGTGACCGACAGGGCTCGTTCGGGAACACCGCGGGCGAGAAAGTCTTCCGCGCGTCGGGCGGCGCGTCGTTCGCCCGATTCTAGATCGGCTCTTTTCCATGCTTTCTCGTCCAATTCAAAATTCGTCCGCGATGCGAGGTAGATCTGAGCACGGGCGGGGAGTTCATCCCAAGGACCAACTAGATACTGTTCGACTCCTGGTATCCACCTGGGGCTGACCGTCTTCGGGTCTTCTCCAATCGCAAGGCGATGGTAGATCTCTTCGGCCCTGCTCACGGGATCTTCGCGGTCTTTGTAGAACTCAATGGCACGGCGCTGGATGTCCTCCGTCCTCGCCGGTTCATCGGTCCAGAGAAGCTTGAGCATGAGTAGTCGCAATTCCGGTCTGTGGCTCAAAGAACCGTCAGCGGAAGGCCCCACAACGGACACCTCGCTGCGCAGTTTCCTAAAGAGTTCCTGTGCACGCTCTTCGTCCAGCACATCGATCCCGCATGGGGCCGCCAGCACGTGCTGGATGAGACCGGCGTCGATCCTTCTGAGGATGAGACCCGGGTGGGCAAGCTTTCGTACGTCCTCGTCCTTAATATGGCGGAGGATACGCCGGTAGAGAATGCCTTGAACGAGGTTTTCGTTCAGCCGTGCGGGTATCAATTCCGAACCTTCGGGCTCTGCTTTGATAACCTCGACTGCCAGTCTGAGCGACAGTGGGTTGCGACCGACTTGCTCAATGACTCGTACCATCTTCGTTTGTTCGCCAATGCCGTAGGACTTGAGGTAGGACAACGCAGCAGGGAAGTCAAATTCGTCAAGCCTGTCTTGCTCGGCGTCAAGTCCACGCTGGGGATCGAGTGGCGCGCGGCCTGCGATCACGGTTCTGAGCTTTGGTACTCTTACTTGCAAGGCTTTCAAAAAGTCCCAGAGATTTTCCACGTGATCGTGACTTCGAAACTGTAGGCGTTCGAAAGTATCAATGACAAGCAAAAGAGGCTTGCCCATGCCGGCAGCAGAGGACAGCAGGGAACCAAATTCATCGAGGAGGTTATTACGCACGATATCGTTAACGCGCCACTGGTTCAGATCAGCCGTGGGGGTCATCTGGGGAATTGCTCTTGCGACCCTTGTCAATTCCTTAAGTATGGAGTTACTGGTAGCGAGAAAGTTAGTACGGTTTGAGGGAAATTGTGCTGCCAGCTGTTTAGCTACTTCCGCGAGCAACGTCAGCGGCTCGCGTGCCAAGAGACTGGGGCGGTCAAGGTCAAGATAGGCAAAAGGTGTTGGTTCGCCTTGCACATCGACGGAGTGCTCCAAGATAGACTTGGCAAGTAGAGTGGATTTGCCAATTCCGCCGGGACCGTAGATAAGTAGTGGCGGCCGCATGTCGCCTTTGAACAGATTTCGCAGGTGTTTCGCAAGACCAGAAGCCAAAGATGCTGGTTTCAGAACCCCTACGTATCGTCTGATTGTGTCAAGCTTTTCTGTTCTGCCCCGGAAATGATCGTCCACCAGATAGCGAAGAGTCGCGATGAGCGCCTCGCGTTCCATCCGTTGCTGTATCTCCTCAGTCTTCGGCACGCCGGGGATTATGCCGCCAAGCCAGTCGATCACTTGGAGCGTGTCTGAAAGCTGGTAGGAATTCTGTTCGGAAACCGGCGGCGCTTGACCCGCGAGATACCTCTCCAGCATCTTTTGCAAGGAATTCCTGTAGCGTCGCGGGTTTGCGCGGAGACAAGACATGATGACTTTGCGATCTTTCAATCGCTCCAAAACATGTCTTCGAACATCGCCCCGCAACGACCAAATCGGATTTGCGTCGCGGTCATAGTTGACAACGCTCTTTGCAATGAGCTCCTGAAAACTCTCCTTAAGTTGCGCCTCAGACAATTGTCCAACGGGGCGAATCTCTTCTGGATCGAATATGGTGAGGACAGCAGCCGCCATCAGAAATGGCGATGGCTTTTGCCTAGCCATGTGTTCTGTATCGCGGTCATCACGTGGTGATCTCATACGCCACCACCATCGCCGAACTTGTGTTTCAACTCCTCAAGTACCGCTTCTGTTAGTTTTCTGGTGAACTCGGGTTTGCCTTGGAGATGTTTTACCTTGTTCCAAATCTTATCCGCCACCTTAGGAGCGTCGTCCCCTCCTGCATGTCCGCGTTGAGCAAAGACATCGCTGATAAACTGTCGCAATTCCGTCTCTGTTATCTCCGTGAGCTTTTCAAAGAGCATGTAGGGAATCATTTCCGAGGGGATACGGTCATCGCTGAAGTCCAGCAGGATAACCCTGAGGCGTACACTTTTCACGGAGAGCTGCAATAGATGTTTAATAAACTCATGAGTTGCATCCGGCACGGCGGGATGTTCGAACCCATCAAGTACTATCCAGCAGTTGGTTTTACTGTCTACCGTCTCGGTTACCAGCCAGTTCGCCAACTCGAACGTCCACCAAGCGTCTTGCGCGGCCTGCTTCAGCAGGCCATCTTTAGGCTCAAACTTAAACTGCCTCGACAGCAGACGCACAAGGGAGCCCGGGTCGATGCGCTTCTCCGCTGTGATATTTAGGTTGATTTCACCAAGCCTACTGTTGTCGGTACGAGTAAGCACGTAGCTGATCAAGTGAAGTGAGTGCGATTTGCCGAGCCCAGAGGTGCCGTTGACGGAAAGCACGCGCGGTCCGTTCTCCTGGTTCATGCGGCTCAGATTCCTGCGAAACTCGCGGCGGTTGATAAAAGGCCTGAGCTGATGCACGATGCAGGCGTCGCAGCAGTCTCCAGGCGCATACGCCTCAATCGCTTTCTGTTTCGCCGCAGTCTCTTTCAACTGCTCATAAATGGCTCTCAGCAAGTTCGAAGAAACAGTTTCATATGCGGCCGCCACTAGGTCGAGCACTCTGTCCCGGGCTTCCGCTGCTTCGATTAACTTCAACACGACCGTACCCAAAGTCAATCGCGCAGAGGCGAACTCTTGGAGGTTCCAGTCGAGTTTAAACTTCAACATTCTGGCAAGATCATCGTAGTCCGGAAAAGCAAGACGTAAGGCCGAATCGATCTTGGCCCTTTCGTTAGATGATAGTGACAAGTGAACGTTACCTCGATAAGATTTATGTTCTCTAATAACACAGCATCCTGCGCATTTCCATTCTTTTAGGAATGCCGATCGGATCGGAGAATATGCAAGTGGCCGGGTCCATGCGCATGTTGAAGTTGTCTGCGGCTCGACGCCGTTGTCTCTAGTCTCGTTGCACGAAGTCAAGTTTCCTTAGGGTGCCCGAAACGTACCATCTGTTCGTGTATATCTACTCGGCGCTGCTAGTCACCTCTGTTGTGGGGTTTATAAAGCTACTCCTTCCTGTTCTGGATCAGCACGGCCTCAAAAAGGCGATTACCTTTGGTGGTGGGCGGCAATGCCGTCGGCACATTGCGTAAGAACGTCAGAATTGTCAGTTCACTTTGGAAGAATGCTCTGGAAGGAAGGCCCCGACGAGGCAGTACTGGCGCCCGCAAGTCCTCCTGCTCGGGGGTACACTCACCAGAATTCACGCTGGTCAAATACATTACTCGATCTCCTTCTTGTACAGTTCTGTTCCGTCGGCCGAGAATACATTTTCTGTTAAGACCGGGCCGTTAAAGTCTAGGGTCATGAAGCCGTGCGGGCCGAATTTCTCCTCTTCACCTTCAATAAACTGATTGGGACCGTCCAATACTAGGCATGACGGGCTATCTTCTGTTTTCGAGAGACGTTTCCATGAAACCGCGTGCACGATTTTCTCAGTCGGCGCAGTCTTAACGATTTCCTTGCGGGGTTCTGGAATGCCTCCATTTCCCAGACAGCGAGCCAACAACCTATAGTCTGGATGAGGGTCATATAGGACGCATTGATGTTCGTGCCCCCAATACCAAGCCGTGATCAATTTGCTTTCGAGAAGATGTAAAAGTGCCTTCTTAAGTTTTGGTCCTTGGCTGTCCAATCGTGAGAAGAGTTGTTGATGTGAGAAGAGAACTATCTTCCGATTTCCGCCCTGACTAAGTACGGTGTTGAGCCATCCCACCTGTTGCGAATCCAGATCGTGGTCCACATAAGCGCTATCAAGACACACCAGCAACCAATCATCGTTTTGGAATGCAAAATAACTTGAGTTCTGTCCGAATGCCTTGAATTCCGTATCAAAATAGCCATACCCACCTGAATACATTTCGTGATTTGAGTTCAAAATTCGGGTGATTGCACCAATTTCTTTGGGCCAGATGTCGATCATTCTTTCCTTCACCTCAGCCTCGGTACCGGCGTAGTAGACGTCGCCCAAATGCAAAAGCAGGTCAAATTTACCGAGCTTTCGCATCTGGTCGGCAATCTTAGGGGCACCATATAATCCTGTACCCCAGTCACCTGCGATAGCGAGTCGCGCCGGGTTAGGGAGACGAGAAGGCTCAGCATTCGACGGACGGAGGATTGCGTGAGCGTCTTCTCGATCTACCCAATCGAGAACGCTCCGCATCCAGCCGAACCAGTCCCCCCCCTTAAGTCCAGTGCCAAACTTAGCTTCCAACGCCTCAGAATGAAGTTGGCGTTCCTGCGTTGCCTGTCGAGCCAGTTCGCTTTGCATGAGCGAAACATCGCGATCAGGCACAGCGACCATGACAACCGGTGAGCCCACTTTCTCCGTTTCTAGGCGAAGCTTCTGCTGGATCTGGGCGCAGCGTGCACGTAGGACTCGCTGGTTAAGATCATCAGTTGCAAGACCCTCCAGCGCACCTGCGAAATTGGAAGTCCTGACATCTCCCAAACTGTTGAGAGTAACGATCCGTTTTGTGGTATTTGTTTTCATGACGGTAACTCTTTGAACTCCAAAAGTGTGCAAACTTGATCTTGCGGATACCACCAAATATTGAGGTGAATTGTATATCCAAACAACTTATAAGGAAATACCGTGATTTATGGGGAACTCACCAGGAAAATGCATCGCACTGCTAACTCCTTCGCAAGTATGTTCTCGATTCGCCTGAAAGTAACTACGCCATGATTGCGCACGATTCGCCCGGCCGAGGCTAGTTTATCTGCTGCTACTTATACTTCTTGACAAAACGCACTAGATGAGATGTACTCCGCGATACCGTAGGTTTTTTCCAGGATGATTTTGTGAATGGTCTAGCCACAGCGAGTTCTGAAATCTCTTATTCCGCGAGGAGGGAAGATCTCTATTCTCCATGGAAACGCGGAGACTACTTTTCTGCGTGTGAGCCTCTTACGGAATCCGGGCTGTGCGTTGAGATGGCCCGGCTCGCTTACTGTCGGAAGCACTCATCCTTCGCCTTTGACCGAGACAAAATCCAAGAAGTTCTCGGTCGTCTCAATTTCACAGATTTCCAGTTTTTTGAGAGTAGGCAAGACCTTGAGGGCCGAGGGACGCATTGTTTCTTAGTATTGCGGAATCTCGTCGACAAAGACAAGAAACTGGCCGTGGTAGCTTTTAGGGGTACCGACGCCGATGATCCTTTCGATCTGGCCGACGATGCCGATATTGTCCTGACATCATGGCAGAAAGGCGGCAGAGTTCATCGGGGCTTCGCGAATGCGCTGGAGGAAATCTGGCCAGACCTCGATCGCGCACTTCAACCCATAGATTGTAGGATCCTCTTCACGGGCCACAGCCTTGGCGCGGCAATGGCTACATTGCTGGCCAGTGCGCGGAAGCCAGATTTCCTTTATACCTTCGGCTCACCCAGAGTGGGGGACGCCGAATTTGTCAGCCGTCTAGACGACATCCCGTACGTTCGATACGTGGACTGTTGCGATCTGGTGGCTCGACTCCCCCCTGATCCATTGGGTTACATGCATGTTGGGAAACCCTACTATATTAACGCTGGTCGGAGGTTGGTTCGCAATCTTGATGAAGGCGACATGAGGCAGGATCAGAACGAAGCGCGTGAAGAATACATTCTGAGGTATTCGTGGAGAGTTGGAAGTGTGGCAATGCGTGACCTTGCAGATCACGCGCCGACCAACTATGTCTCGGCAATACTTGCAGATAGCCGGCTTCCATGAATTTGAGTTGGCTGCGACAAGGGGCAGGTTTCTTTCATCCCTATTACAAGGAAATGTTCAATGATTCACCAACTCTTTGATCGAGACTTTATTTTGGAACAGTTGCGTCAAGTGCGTCAGTCGCATTTCCGCGTACCACGGCACGCCAGAGCACTGGTTCTCGTGACGATAGTTGGGCTCGCTCCTTCCGCTGGCGCGCAAAGTCCCGCTGCGGTCCGCATCGTGACTCTAACTAACGAAATGAATGCAGTCCGGCCGCTGGCGTGTGAAGTGAACGGCGCACGCAGCGATTCGTTTTACAAAAAGGCTCTCGTTGGCGCCATCAACGAACTCAGGTCCGCTGTGCGGGCACGCATCGACGAGATCCAAAATAACCGGGAGATGACCGAAGACGAAAAGCAACTCATTATCCAGCAAAAGTATGGCGCGACACTCAGGATGATCGAGAACGCAGTTCCCGCCGCAATTGCGAATGATGAGACAAGGGCTGTTGCAACGGTCTGTTCCTTCGGTACCGCGATGGCAGCCCCCAGAGTACAACGCCCTCTCGACGCCCTGCCTCCAAACAACGAAAGGCTGAAACTTTCGCGAGCGATGATTGATTTCGGCGACAAGGAAGTAAACGGAGATGTGGGTGAGGACAGTTTTCTGATCTCCAATGATCTAGCAAACACGTCATTTCAAATCAAAACGAGAGGACCGGAAAATGCCAGCACGCACAGAAGTTCTGAAGACTTCAAGCCGGAGCTGAAAGGCCAGGACAGCGAGCCTTGCGGCGAAGTTCTCCAGCCAAGAGATCATTGTCGAGTTTACCTGAAGTTCGCTCCGACGACGGCGGGATCGAAAAAGAGTACGGTATTTGTCGAGTATCGCGAAGTGAAGGCCGATGGTTCGACCGATGAGACCAAGACGACATACACAGTCAAAGTTGAACTCACGGGCAGCGGGCACGTTAACGACATCGTGACTCTGACCAGTAATGGCCCGGAATCGCACCATCCAGCCTTCCGATCCGTAATGGGATTCGACATTTCAGCTGCCAGTTCTTCTAGTACGCAGCAGAAATACTTTGTTGAGTTTGACCTGAACGTACCTATCGGCTATTCGAGCACCGTATGTGTCCCCAATAATGAAGAAACCGGATCGCTGCACTCGCGGGCAAGTAGTGGCTGCCAGGTTGGAAAGCACGCAGAGGCACGAATCGATCCGCTCAATCATCGCCTGTGGGCGTTCTTCAACCCCCGCGTTACCAGCGTTCCGCAATCGGCCACTCCTCTTTCCACGCTTAACGTGCAGGGTTTTTCCGATTTCATTGGCAACTCAGCTAAGAAAACTGACATAGTACAGGGCCTCGACGTTCAGGGTGGATTCGAATGGCTGTTGCTCAAGCCGCGCAGCGGTCTACCGTTCTGGGCCCCCTACAAGAACATGCGTGCCCGCGTCGGCATAGCCTGGGTGATAGGGGGTGGGTTCACCACGCCGTTTTCCGCCATCAGCGCGAACCCCACTGTTTTTGTTTTGCCTCCCGCGTCCAACCCGCCGCTCACAAGCGACCCACGAGTCCGGTTCAGCAACACAATAGACCCTACGACTGGCAAAACGGTGCCCATCCCTTCAAATTTTGCAGACATCGCTTTCGTCAACAAAGACCGATCGCGCTTTTTCCGTAAGTATTACACTGGTGTCCGTCTAAAGAGTTACCACTTCACAGATCGTGCTCGCGGCCTATGCGATCCTGGCTACGACCGGCCCTGCGAAGCCTTACACGACACTTTCCCTGGCATCATTGACCTAACCGTCGGGCAAGACGAACAGGTCACTGGCGGATTGCTCAGTGGCTGGGTTTTCCGCGTGGATGCCATCTATCCACTACCAATCGTGCCGGGCGCGCACATCTTCGCATCAGTGCTCAGCGGGCTTCAAAAAAACAAAGTTAGCGATCCTCTTATACTGACGCCCGATCCAACGATCCCTGTCACGGATCCCAAAGTCTTTGTCGTGCCCGTAGGTCAGCCAAATCGCGATATCTATCGCATCGGACTCGGCATCGACCTGCTCCAGGTGCTCAAGAAGTCCGCGGGGAAGAAGAATCAGCAGCAGGCACCCACTGATGCATCGATAGCGGATCCCAAAGACAAGGGCGCGACACCCCCCGCGACATCATCGACCCCAGCCCCGGCGCAACCCTGACACGTGTTCCTCGCCAACCCGTTTCTGTTTCTGTCCAAAACGGATTGTCTGTTCCCGGAGAGGGAGATCGCAGAATTACGCCATGGCGCAGCTCCTCTGCTGCTCAGCAAAGCAACGTGTTCGTTTTGTATTGGTTTAGGTCAGGGGCGCGAACGCGACTAGCCTCCTGTTGGTTTGGCCTTTTCATTGTATGTCCCACCTTCACAAGGGCTTGCGGGAGGACGCTGCCCCGATGCGAACAACGAGGGCAGTTTCTGGAATTCTCTCCAGGTGAGTGCGACAGTCATCTTCATCTGAGGCAATCGCATCGATCCCGCGTGAGACGCAAGTGCAATGTTCAAAATATCCGATACAATTCGGCGAACCGAGACAATGGATGGAGGAATTCTCCTCGACATTCATCACGGCCAGATGTTTTGCCTGAATATTGTCGGAGCCAAGATCCTTGAATTGATGCAGCGAGGCTATGACGAGTCGCGCATCGCGGACGAAATCAGCCGGGACTACGGAGCCAGCAAAGAAGTCGTGCGCGCAGATGTCATCGAGTTCATCGAGACTTTGCAGAAGCACCACATCCTGCAGCCCCTGCGTGCCACCGGCGTTCTCTGAAGACTCCTGGGAAAGGAGGGTCCCATGCAGCCACATCCCGATGCCACAGAAATCTACCGCCTGATCATCACTCGGCGCAACGCTACGGAGACTCTACTTTCGCCAAACGGCACGGATTGGACGCTCCCCCGAGTCGAAATCCGGAAACAACAAAGAATCGCAGAGCAGCTCACCGCGGAAGCTGCGAAGCGTTGGGGGCTAGAAACCTGCTGCCTGTTCATTCCAGGTTCCTTCACATCCGGCCGAAATGGGGAGGCAAAGTGCGCTGTCATGGAGTGCGTGAAGCACAACGAAAGGGCGCCGGCCGGAACCTTTTGGATGCCCCTCAATGTCGCACCCGAATGCGCGGACGCTGAGGAAGCCGCAGCGATCCGGCATGCTTTCGCAGAGTTGGCTTCGTACACGAGCGGAGAAAAACCCGGGCCGTTCGCGAAACCTGGTTGGATGCGGGAACTCTTCCGTTGGGCGCACGAACAAACAGCTCCGTTGGGTCTGCGCCTCACCGGCAACTTCCGACAATACAACGCTAGCCCGACCTTCAACCTCATGCGCCTTGAGACAGACGGCGTTGCTCTTTGGTTCAAGGCTACCGGGGAGCCCAACGCCCACGAGTTGCCGATCACGCTGCTCCTCGCGCGCCTGTTTCCCGACCATGTCCCGCGCATCCTTGGCGCGCACACATCATGGAACGGCTGGCTGTCCGCCGAAGTGCATTGCAGGCCTATCGACGAACTTTCCGATTGTTCCGCCTGGGAGCGAGCCGCGGAAGGGCTTGCCGAACTACAGATCGACTCGATCGGAAGGAGCACAGAACTCGTTGAAGGGAGATGCAAGGACATGCGGCTCCTGGAAATTGAGAAGCGCATCGATCCCTTCCTCGCCCGCATGGCTGAATTCATGCGTGTTCAGGAGAAGAATTCTCCCGCGCCGCTCACGCACCTGGAACTTGCCACACTCGGCGAAGGGCTCAAAGAAACCTTTTCCCTGCTCCGGAGCCTCGGGCTTCCGGACACCCTCGGCCATCTCGATTGCAATCCGGGAAACCTGCTGGTCTCGCCCGAGCGCTGCGTTTTTCTCGATTGGGCAGAGGCATGCGTGACGAATCCGGTGATCACGTTCGAGTATCTCCGCCGGCACATGGAACGAAGTGATGTCGATGAAGCGGCTGCGGATTCACGACTGACGGCAGCCTACCTGCGGTCCTGGGTGTCCTTATTTTCTCCGGACGATTTGAAGCGTGCCATCGCCGCCGTTCCACCCGTTGCGGTGTTTGTTTATGCCGTTGCGGGCAATG
>JBGPIX010000062.1:0-19077 GCA_041485085.1 Candidatus Acidiferrum sp. | reverse complement strand
CTGCGGGTATCTCCTGCCGGTGGCAGCGCACGACCTCGCGCAGACGCCGCCGGATACGATTGCGCACTACCGCGCCACCCAGGGCTTTCTTGATGCTGAAGCCGAATCGGCTTTGCGGCAGTTCGTTGGCGCGGAAGAAAACTGTGAAGTGGGAACTCGAACGGCGCTTTCCGGCGCGGTAGACAGCGTCAAATTCTCCGCGCCGCACCAGCCGCGCTTCGCGCGGATACAGATTCCCGTGCGCACTCGAACCAGCCGTGGGCGACGGGCTCCCCAAATTATTCGGGGGTAAGCTGATGACGTCCCTTCTTGCGGCGCGCTGCAAGCACCTTGCGGCCACCCTTTGTCTTCATGCGTGAGCGAAAGCCGTGCGTTTTGGCGCGCCGGCGTTTGCGCGGTTGAAATGTGCGCTTTGGCAAAACAATCCCCCTTTGTAGTACGCAATCGCGGGGCAGTCTCTTTCGCCCGCAACTGCGGAACAGCACACTAGTCCCTTCAGTGGCTGGTCCCGAATTTAGTAGTGTATTCGACCCTTGCGCGCAGGGTCAAGAAATGGCATTCATTGATTTCGCTTACTGTAGGAAAGAATGGCTTTTTGCCTTCGGCAATTCCCGCAGCTTCTGGAAAAAAGCAGTTTCGGTAATTTCAGTCGGCCACTCCAATCTAACGCTCAACCGAAATTGGCCTTCGCTCACCTTCTCGACTCTTATTGCCCCCAAACCACTCAGATTGTTTACGTCTCTCACGATAGCCTTTGTCGGATTCTTGAGTTCTCTATATGTAGGTTGCAACTGTGCAGCTAGTTTTTGCCAATCCGCAACTTCGACATCGAGCAGTATCTTTAGGATCTCCATTTGCCGCTGGGCGATCACTCGCTGTCGCGGTGTCTTGAGTCGATTGAACAGATCGTACATGAGATTTCTAAAGAGTTCCTTTGATATCTCATGCTGAATCTCGGAGAGTAGCCGCTGGCATTGCTGTGCGATTCCCTTCAAGGCAAACAGCAGGAATGGCGTCAGATCGTGTTCCTTTGCCCTTGTCTCGGCTAGCGCGGCCAGGTATGCCGTCTTTTCATCGTAATAGTAATTTGACATAGCAATGAAAGAGCTGTCCCGCAGGCCTGCTCTTTGTAGCATTAGAGCTTCAAGTGCACGGGCTGTCCTCCCATTCCCGTCCAGGAATGGGTGCATGGCCGCAAAATGATAGTGCGCCGCGAGAGCCTGAATTAGCGGGTCATGCTGGCGAAACCCACGCTGGAGTTCAGCTGTAAGCTCCGAAAATGCGCGTCGACATTCGTCACCGCCATCGGAGCCCCGATGTTGGGGCGTTCCAAACGTCACGTTTTTGTCTCGTTCTCGAAGCTCTCCCGGCTCGCAGTGATCATCATCCGCCCCTGTCACTATGCGGCGATGGATTTCCTTAATCAGATCCTCATCGAGAGGACGATCTGGGGGAATTTTCGAGATCCAGCGATAGGTTTGGACAGCAGCATGCGCCTGTCTCTGCGAACGTGTACGAAGCTGTTCAGGGGTTTCCTTCAACGCTGCGTCAAGTTCCCTGTCCGTGAATTCTGCTCCTTCGATCCGAGACGTACCTGCCACCTCTCTCTTCAGCTCAATCTGTTGGAGAGCTTCAACCCAACGACGTTGATACGGGATTGTCTTGAGCGACAGCACGGCGGCTTTGGCTTCAGATAGCACTCCCGTGATGGCAATTCCATCGTAATGAATCCATGCGCGCGGGATGGTGTACTTGATCACGTTCCAGTTCTATTGCCAATTCGATTCCATGTCAAGTACGATGTGTATTTCCGTAAGTGTATGAATAACAGTAGTTTAGCTAAACTTCAGGGGATGTTGTGGTTAAGATATTTCTCGTCTATTTCCCAATGCCTTCAGCTGAGTTTCCTTTGTGTACAAAGGTGTTTAGGCGGTAGTTTTCTTGCGATATTCGTCGTAAGCCGCCAAATAGCTGTCCACATCTTTGCGCAACAAATAGTACGGGGTCGAAAGCCGGATCTTCGAAGGCGCACCGCCGCGGATGCGGATCTTTTTTGTCTTCCACATCCAGTTTTCAAGTTCCGTGATCTGAAACGGAGGCACATTGACCGACGCAATCGCGCAGCGCAGCGCTGGATCGGGCGACGTCCAGGACTCCGCCCCGCGCTGAACGGCGGTCGATCATCGTTTCCTCCACAGAGCGAGTTGCCGCGGATTCTACGCTCTAAGCTTGGCCATCACAACGCCATTCGGTCCAACGAGACTTGCAGCGTCGCGCGACTCGGTCTATCTTTGCGCGGCGCCAATTTGCACTGAAAGGTTCCCCGTCATGCGTTTTTTGAAATGGTTCGTTGCGGCCGTCTTCACGCTTTCGATCAGCGGTTCGACTCATTTGTTCGCTCAAGAGAAACCGGCCGCGAAGCCGGCGGGCCACCCGCATTCGAACGCGCCAGCAAAGCCAAAGGCCAGCGCTCCCCTCGATACCGTCATTGACGCGCTTTACGCCGCCCACACGTTCGAGCAAGCCGGTATCTCGCCGGACGGAAAGAAAATCGCCTGGGTCGAAACCCTCGTCGGCAAAGACGGCGCGCCCGATGGCAACACCGCGATCTATCTTGCCGATCGCGAGTCCAGCACTGCCCCAAAACGCATCACGGTCTTCTCCAGCCCAGTTCCTCGAGCCGAAGGCAGCGTGGCCTGGTCCCCCGACAGCAAGCAAATCGCTTTTTTGTCTGACGCCGTGAAGCCCGGCCAGCTTCAGCTTTACGTTGTAAGCGCCACAGGTGGCCCGGCCAAGAAGCTAACGACTGTCAAAGGCCTCCTCGCCACGCCGCAGTGGTCGCCCGATGGCAAGACTATCGCCGTTCTCTACACGGAAAACGCCACGCGCGCCGCCGGTCCGCTCGTCGCCGAAACCCCCGAAACCGGCGAAATAAAGGACGCTTTCTTCGAAGAACGCCTCGCCCTGGTCGACGTCGCTACCAGCGCCTTCCACCAAATCTCTCCCGCCGACATGTACGTTTACGAATACGCCTGGTCGCCGGACAGCGCGCGCTTCGCCGTCATCGCCGCGCACGGCAATGGCGACAACAACTGGTACATCGCGCAACTCTACACTCTCGACGCCGGCCCGCTCGGCCTTATGAAGCCCATCTACAAGCCGCCTCTCCAAATCGCCAATCCCGCGTGGTCTCCCGACGGCAAGAAAATCGCCTTCATCGCCGGACTCATGAGCGACGAACCCTCCGTCGGCGGCGACATCTATACCGTCTCCGCCTACGGCGGCGAAGCCACCAACCTCACGCCCGACATGAAAGCCACCGCCAACTCGCTCGTTTGGACTCCCGACGGAAAAATTGTTTTTGGCGAAACCATCGAAGCCGACGCAGCCGTTGCCATTGTCGATCCCGCCAGCGCCCGCATCGATTCTCTTTGGCGCGGCCAGGAACAAGTTTCCGCCGGCTCCTGGGGCACTAACATCTCTCTGGCCAGCGACGGAAAAACGTCCGCCATCATTCGCAGTTCTCTCAGCGATCCTCCGGAAATCTGGGCCGGCCCCATCGGCTACTGGCGCCAAGTCACCCATCGCAACGCCGCCGTAAAACCCGCCTGGGGAGAAGCCAAGAGTCTCCATTGGAAGAGCGACGGTTTTGACGTGCAGGGTTGGCTCATCTATCCGCGCGATTTCGATCCCGCGAAGAAATACCCCATGGTCGTCGATGTTCACGGTGGCCCAGGCGACGCGGTCCAATCCTCTTGGCCGGATTCTTGGAACTATTCGATTGCCCTAGCAGGCTCCGGCTATTTCCTTTTCCAGCCCAATCCTCGCGGCAGCTTCGGCCAGGGCGAAGCCTTCACGCGCGCCAACGTCCGTGATTTCGGCTACGGCGATTTTCGCGATGTCCTCGCCGGCGTCGATGAAGCCCTCCGCGTTGCACCCATCGACCCCAACCGCCTCGGCCTCACCGGCTGGAGCTACGGCGGCTTCATGACCATGTGGGGCGTCACGCAAACCAACCGCTTCAAAGCCGCCATGGCCGGCGCCGGCATCGCCAACTATTTGAGCTACTACGGTGAAAACAAAATCGATCAGTGGATGATTCCGTTTTTCGGCAAGTCCGTCTACGACGATCCCGAAGTCTACGCCAAAAGCTCGCCCATCACTTTCATCAAAAACGTAAAGACGCCCACGCTCGTCATCGTCGGCGACAGCGACGGCGAATGCCCCACTCCACAGTCCTACGAATTCTGGCACGCCCTCAAGACGCTGGGCGTAGAAACCCAACTCGTCGTCTACGAACACGAAGGCCACATGTTCGTGAAACCCGACCACCAGCGCGATCGCATCCGCCGCACCGTCGCCTGGTTCGACGCCCATCTGCGGTAACTGTTTTCATCTTGCCATACTGTCGCCTGGTTCGACTTCGCCGGCTACGGCTCTGTTATTTTAGAATTTAAAAACGACGCCAACTCCCAATCTGGCATCGTTGAACCACTGGTTGCTTACTCGCGTCCGAAGGTAGTCGGCCTGGATCACTCGGACAGCAAAGCGGCTACCCACGTTGTAGTCCAGCCCCCCGCCAACCTCCATCGCGAATCCGTGCGTGGAGGCGCCTGTAACATGCAATGTATTTGCGCCCACCAGCCCGTGTGCGAACAAAGTAGCGTGATGTCCGCGCGCCATCACCCGCGGTCCGAACAAATACTCATACTGAGAAACCCGCGTCCCAAAAATGCTGCGGTACTGTCCCCCGAAGTCCGCGGTCAATCCAATATTCGCGTTAAAGTTATAGCTGGCTTGCGCTTGCCAGCCTCCATACAGCGAATAACTGGGAGCGCTCGCGCCGTTGCGAAGAATCGAGGCCCCGCCGAAGACTTCCACGGTCGGATTTTCGTTCGATTGTGCTCGCGCTGGCGCGGCGATGCACAATGCGAGCCCTAACAACAAGATTGTCCTTTTCACAGTCCACCTTCTTCCCTGTGGTGGACCCAGCTCGGACTCTCCCATGGCCCTTTGGTGGCTGGGCCCCCCGCTTTATCGACGTTCGAGTCCTCAAACGCACCAACTCTCACTCTGTCCGGACGCGGATCAAACTGCCTTACTTTAGTTTTGCGTCCCGAATACGGTTGCTGATTTTGTCTGCGAAGGGATGGGCCAACTGTCCGACAGAACTTGCAAATGCATTGCCCCAGAATTCGGACCGAATGGTGTCCTTTCTGTCCATGATTTTCTTGCCGGTCTCATCCGTGAGCCAGTAATGAATCTCCGCAGCCTCGCGGCCCGATCCCAACCCGATCAGGGCGCGTTTTGCGGCATTCCCCGGCCGCCAGGCTATGACTTCCCCATTCAGTGTGTAGACATGTCCTTGAGCAACCACCGGAGCTTCCGTCACGATTTCGAACTGCGCCGAAAGCTTTACTTTGAGTTCGGCAATCGTCTTTCCCTGCATTTCTTTCATGTCATACGGCCACGCGGCATTGGGTGCAGCCACAAATTCCGTAACGACAATCTGGGGCTTTTTCGAGCCCTCGGGAATGGCAGGTGTCTCTTGCGCGCGCAACGCAAAACCACTGAGCGCAAGTCCCATCGTCAGCAACAAAAATTTGTTCCTCATGACTACTTCTCCTGGCTTCTCCATTCAGCGGGCTAGAAACCATCTGCGGCTTCTAACCCACGTTACCGGTTACGCCATCCCCCACCTCGCTGCAATGCCCGCTGTCACACAACAACGTGACCCCCCCGCACCCCTGCGGCATGTGCGGAACTCTGTACTGAGTGGGACAATCGGTCTTAGCGGTTTTGGATGAAGCAGGAGTGAAGCTCTGACGCCGCGCCGCAAGCGTCGACGCTATGATCGCGTTGTAGCGGCGACTTTACGTCGCCATCTTGTTTTCCGCTGGAAGCCCCACCCGCGAGCGCGTCAAAGATCGCTTGACGGTACGTACCTTATACGGTACAGTGCACCATATAAGGTGCAGGATGGCCGAAGCCCAAAAGCCTCAAAAGATCCCGCTGATTTTTTACCGCCTCCGGCCAGGAAGCGAGCCCGTGCGGGAGTGGCTGAAGGGATTGCCGGACGCTGAGCGGCACGCCATTGGGCGAGACCTATTGCGGGCGCAATGGCGTTGGCCGGTCGGGATGCCGCTGTGTCGGCCTCTGGGTAACGGCTTGTGGGAGGTTCGGACGGGCCTCCCGACAAAACGCACGGCGCGCGTGCTTCTCTGCCTCTGCGGCGGGCACCTCGTCGCGCTGCACGGCTTCATCAAGAAAACGCGCACGACGCCGGATGACGATTTGGCATTGGCGCGCAGGCGCCAGAAGGAGTTAGAACGATGAGCAAAAAACGCAAGCCGTTCAAGAATCACATGGGTTCAAGGATCGATGATTTCCTGAAGAAAGAGGGAATCTTTGAAGAGGCGCAAGCGCAGGCGATCAAGGAAGTCGTGGCGTGGCAGCTCGACGAAGCCATGAAGAAACAGAAAATCTCCAAAAATAAGATGGCCACCCTCCTCAAGACCAGCCGCACCCAAGTGGACCGCCTCCTGAATCCCAAGCGCGATATCACCCTTTCCAGCTTGCAACGCGCCGCAGCCATGGTCGGACGCCGCGTGATGATCGAGTTGGTTTGACAAAACGGCCGGCCGCCCCGCTATCTGAGGACATCTTCGCTTCCGCATTCGTCTCTTCGCGTTTGTAGTTTCAGATTTCTAGTTTGCATTCCCGGGAGGTTAGCTCACCCGCCCATGCAAGAATTAATCTGTACTTTCTGCGTGGACAATCGGCGTAGAGGCCCGTGCGACATTGTCGTTCGCTGGCCTAATGGACAAGACATCCTTTGCGGTTTGGTTTATCAAAGGGGCCGGAACCAGCGACCTAAGCGCCGCCTAGTTTGGCCTGGAGGTCCTGAAACAGGCTCTGAAGCAAAACCTGGTCGTATCCCAGGAAATCAGCTCTCATCACACCCCTGGCATCCACGTTCGTCACTTCCCCGGAGACCTGCAGGCGGACTTTGTCGACAGTCGCCGGCACGGGCGGATTCGCCTTGGGATCGCCGGGCGCCGATACAAGTTTGATGCTGATCTGTACTTTGTAGGCCCAGTTCGTGCTCATGGTGACGATTTTCGAATTCGGGAGAGTCCGGAAATACCCCGAGTCCTTATCCATCGTCGCGATATCGAAGTTGTGTTCGAGTATGGTGTTGACCGCCGTCTGCCAGATCTTGTCGTAGTTTTTTTGGAAATCCGCGCGAACGGGCAACTCGCGCCAGACGGGTTCGCCGGTGACGAACCGCGCCTCGAGCACTTTCGGAACCTTCTTATTCGTCGCGAAAAGTTGAGCGAACAAAACGGGCGACGTCAGCGCTAGAGCGGCCGTCACGGCCAAGATTCGTCGAACATTCATGGAGATTCTCCTGTTTTTCTCGGGGGCGTTATGCGATATGCCTGGCGAGATACAACCACAATTGTATCCATCTGAATCCCGCCTGAAATTACAAAACGATTATGCGGTGACCTAACTGACATTGCCGTATCGGCAATGGATCAAGGGTGGCTCTGACGATAGACCGTAAGACGATTTTGGGTGCCCAACATGTCGGCTTCTGCGTTTGGGGCTTTTGACTTTGCTTTTTTCTCGTTCGTCCCTTACCAGCCGCAACCGTTCAACCCGCGCCAGTAGCCGTTCGACCCTCAGTTTCGACCATTCACTGCAGACTACTTGACCATTTAATTAAGCCATGCTATTCTCTCCCGTGTATATCGCATCAGATCCTCGACGATCTCCCACCTCTTCTCTCGGCCTAACCCCTGCTCCCTATCCCCCAGCCCCTAAGTCCTTTCGTCTCATATCGTTTACCGACCCCCACCCCCTAAGCTTTTTAGAATCATATCGTTTCAAAAACATGGCGGGGGGAGAGTACTCGGGACTCGCATGCGACCCTTATCCTAAGTTCTTTAGACGCAACACTTATAGAATACCCCGCAAGTGTTGCAAACAAAGGGCTTACGGCCTAAGTGAATCGCAGCTAAGTCTTGTAGATGCAACACTTACAAGAAACACGGGGGTAGGGGACCCGCATCTCGACGTCGGAACGTCCCAACGTCTGAACGTCCGAAAGGTTCAAACGTGTTCCCGATCATTCGCATCCGTAACCAGGTGCATCTCCCGGGCGTCTCAATGTCAAACCGGGTGTTGGCCGCCTTTTGTTACTTCAGGTTATCGACGGGCACGCAACGAAACAGGACAACCCTGCTTCGCGCGTGCCCGTCCCCCTTTCCGGAGCAAGGAATTTCAAGTTTTTCCCCAACTCGCGAAAGGCGTAGAATGCCCTCTACCACTCCGGGCATTCGTGGAGTGAAATTCGATCGATGCTCCACTCTCTGAAAAATCGCATCGCGCGCACCGGCCAGGCCGACCACCAACTGTCACTCGGCCGCCTCGAATTTGACCTCATGCAGATTCTCTGGTCGCGCGGCGAGAGCAACGTCCGCGATGTCGTTCAGCAGTTGGATCGTCCGCTGGCGTACACGACGGTGATGACTACCCTCGACCGGCTTTACAAAAAAGGTTTGTTGGACCGCCGCATGCCGGATCGTGCCTTCGTCTATTCCACGCGCTTTTCCCGCGAGGAATGGGAACGCACGCGGGCGGAAAGCATTCTTACCGGTTTTCTTGCCGGGCCGCACCCCTCGCGCGAGTTGCTACTCTCTTCCTTCCTCGACGCCGTAGGCGAACACGATTCCCGGCTCCTCGACGAGCTGGAAAAGAAAATTCGCAACAAGCGCAAGGAACTCTCTCGCAGGGGGACGTCATGAACGGTCCCTATCTGCTGAGGCTCTTGTGTCTTTGCCTCGCGTCTTTTTTTGCTGTGAACGCCATTGCTGGTTTGCTGACTTCGTTCGCATCGCGTGCGGCCGTTCGGATGGCGGAAACGATGCGCGCGCGCTCCGCCGCCTGTTTTCTATTGGCCGTGCGCCTGCTTCCGTGCGCACTTGGAATCAGCACGGTGCTCGCTCTGTGCGTGCCTAGCTATCTGTGGCTTGAACCGCAAGGTTCTGCGGAGCGCATCGGCTGGGTTTGTCTGGCGCTGGCTTTTCTGGGAGCCGCAGGCTGGTTTGTCTCCCTCGCGCGCGTCACGCACGTGCTGATTTTTTCCGCTCGCTTCAACCGCGCGTGGCAACAGACAGGACGCGAAATTTTTCTGCGCGGCGAATCATTGAATGCCGTGATCGTTGAAAAAGATGCTCCACTCCTGGCGCTCGCCGGCGTTTTGCGCCCGCGACTGGTCGTTTCTCAAGCCGTGCTCCGTTCTCTTTCCGCGGAAGAGCTGGACCTGGCTTTGCAGCACGAAAATGCGCATCGCAGTTCGCGCGACAATCTCAAGCGCCTCTTTCTCCTTCTGGCGCCAACTCCTCTTCCCTTGCTCCGCAGTTTTTCTTCCATCGAGCGGGTTTGGGCAAAGTTTTCGGAGTGGGCTGCTGACGATGAAGCCGTGCTCGGGGACTCTCACCGTGCACTCTCGCTCGCCGCGGCGCTTCTCCGCGTAGCGCGAATGGGTGCTGCTCCACGCTTGTCTTTTCTCCATACTTCTCTGTGCGCCGACGATCACGATCTCTCTGCGCGGGTGGAGCGCTTGCTCACACTGCAGCCGCTGCGCGCAAAATCGCTCCCGCGAACGCGATCTATCGCCATCGGCTCGAGTCTCGGAATAGTTGTTTGCGCCGGCATCCTCCTCGCGTGGCCCGCAACTCTTTCTCTCGTCCATCGGCTCCTGGAACTCTTCCTCCGCTAGACCTCGAGCAATCCGTTTCGCAAGCTCAAGTAAATTTTTCCGGCCACTTCAGTGACGTGTCTACGACTTGTGGTAGTAGACCTCCGCTTTTCGTAGCCTATCCGTTACGATGCGCAACCATTCGATCCGCAAGCGTCACAGCGCTCTCAGAACCATTCTGTTCTCGTGCGCATTCTTGGTTCTCCTCCCATTAGCAATGCAGGCGCAAAACCCGCGCGGCACGCTCCGAGGCGTCGTGCAAGATTTGAAAAGTGGACGCGTGCCCGGCGCAAAAATCGTGGTTCAAGCGGCAGAGTCATCGCTTGAGCGCGAGACGTCAAGCGATTCACGAGGAGAATTCCGTCTCGACGACTTGCTGCCCGGCACCTATCGCCTGCGCGTAAATGCTTCGGGCTTTGCAGAAGCCAGCGCCGGCGTGGACGTAGCCGTCAGCACCGTCCGCGAAATCACCGTCACGTTGAAACCACAGGCTGTCCAGCAAACTGTAAACGTGCCAGGCCAAGCTTCCTCGATCACCACGCAATCGATCGACACCAGCAGTGCGGTGCATCAGACGGTGATCACCGCTCAGGACCTTGCCACCATTCCCCTTGCCGCGCGCAGCTTTGCGAATATCGCTTATCTCGCTCCGGGAACGGAGCCGCTGGAGCCTTCCGATCCCACCAAGGCGCGCATCACCGCCGTTTCCACGGGTGGCAGCTCCGGATTAAATAATGAAATTTCCGTCGATGGCGGCGACAATTCCGACGATTGGATCGGCGGATTCCTGCAAAATTTCTCACCCGAGGCTATCCAGGAATTTGCCATGCGCACGGCGCAGGAAGACGCGGACACCGGCGGCACCACCGCTGCGTCCGTGGTGATCACCACCAAACACGGCACCAACGAGTGGCACGGTTCCGGCGCATTCTACGGCCGGGCCGCCGATCTGAACGCGCGTTTCCCGATTGACAACCCTGCTCCGGATCCCAAACAACCGTTTTCTCGGCAAAATTACGTCGGCACACTCGGCGGACCCATCGTCAAGGATAAGCTGTGGTTTTTCTCGTCCCTTGAATACGTTCATGAAAATGCCAGCATCGCCTATAGCCCGTCGAGCCAGACGGAGTTCAATGCGCTAGCGCAACTCGCCGCGCAGGATCTGATCAGCACGCCTGTCGGTTCCGTAAGTTCCATTACCGTCCCCACTAGCACTCCTGTTCCGTTCCGCGACTATCTGGCCACGGCGCGGCTGGACTGGGCACAATCCGCAAGCTCGCAGTGGTTTCTCCGCGCCGCCATTGATAATTACCTGACGCACAACGCGCTCGTGCAGCAGGCCGCGCTCCCTTCCACCGGCGCGACAGCACATAACAATTACATGAGCCTGGTGATCGGCAATCAATACACGTTTGGACCAAACTGGGTGGGTTCTTTTGTTTTCAACGCCAGCGCGCTGCATCTGACCGCCGAGCGCAATCAGAACCTCGGCTTCGCTTTGGCGTTTCCTTTCACCTCAACTTTGAGCACCATCTCCGGCGTGGAGACTTTCGGCGACAATCAATTCTTTACTCCGATTACCGCTTTTCCCGTTTTGCGCAACCAGGAAAAATATCAGTTCCGCTACGACGTCAGTCACGTCCACGGGCGCCACGCGCCGCGCTTCGGAATCAACTTTATTCACGAACCGGTTCTCAGCGGCGCCCTGGCCGCCACGGCCGAATATGTCTACTCTCCGCCGGAGGATCCGAGTTTCTATCTCAGCAATCAATCCGAACTCGCCGCGATCATGTCCTGCAATCCCAACGACCCGGCGAACCAGGCGCCAAATGCTCCGTGTCCCTTCACTACTTTTACCGCGGCCGGCGACGGCAGCTTTTCGCAAAGCATCCGGCGTCTAGGAATATACGCGCAGGATTCCTGGCGGGTCACTCCGCATCTGACCATCAACTATGGTTTGCGCTACGACACCACGTTTGGACTTTTCATCGCTTCCGGCCACGACCAGAACATGAATCCAGCACTCACCGGCAATGGAATTGTTTCGGGAATCCCTCACGACTACCGCAAAGCTTTCGCTCCACGGCTCGGTTTCGCTTATGGTCTCGGATCGCCTGGAAATACTGTCCTGCGTGGCGGCGTCGGTCTGTATTTCAATGACCTTGCGCAAAACGGCTGGGTCGAAGCCTTCAACGCCGTCAACAATTTCAATATACAGAATGCTTCCGGCCCGCCGTCGCTCATCGATCCGAATTACCATACGCCCTACGCGCTACACGCCACTGCCGGCGTTCAACATGCCTTCAGCGCCGATTGGATCATAAGCGCGGACTACACTTTGGAAACCGGCATGCACGGGTACCGCCGCTACGATTTTCCAAACGTCTCGGTATTTCGCACCGACAACCGTTCCAGTTACAACGCCCTCGCCCTGCATCTCCAGGGCAACGTGTCGCGGCGCCTGAATTTTGTCGCGAACTACACGCTCTCCAGCGCAAAAACCTGGGGTTGCCAAATCGGTGAGCTCTTCGATTACGTCAATGGCGTGTGCGATCCCTTTAACCCCTTCGCACCCGGCGACTATGGTCCATCCGGAGAAGACGTTCGCCAACGCTTCGTTCTTATCGGCACTTTCCACGCTCCCGCCGGGATCGACATCTCTTTTCTCTCTCAGAACGAAACCGCTCGGCCCATCACTTTGACCACGCCCGTAGGCGATCGCGTGGTGATCAATGGCGTGAAAACTACGATGGATCAATTCCGCGGCACGCCGTATCTCCAGACCGACCTTCGCGTCAGCCGCCCCATCAAGTTCCACGAGCGTTGGTCCCTCACGCCTTTCATCGAATTCTTCAACCTCTTCAATCGCAACAACCCCGGCAACAATTATGTCGGAGATATCAGCGCGCTGCCCGTTCCCGTGAACGATCTCGCAAATGTCACCGCGCTATGTCCCACTCCATCTTGCTCCGTGCCAGTCACCAGTGGAAAACAATTGCTCGTGCCCGCCGGCGGACTCGGCGATTTCTTCGGCCCCGGCACCACCGTCGGTATTCCCTTCGCCGCCCAGGCCGGCGTCAAATTTACCTTCTGACCTGCGTCTCATCGCGCTGAAACTGCCTTCTTCAGAGGGCTGGGTTCTCATCGGGGCGAAATCCGTGCGTCCCTCGTTCGAACCGTCCCCACGTTTCAACCTGATATGCTTCCTTTCGACGGTGATGAAGACTCTGCATTATCATGACTGACAATCGCAATCTCGAATCCGCTTGGACGTATCACGACGCCACCAAACACTCCTACGTCAGCATCCGCAGCAACCTCCATTTCATGGACTGGTCCAATCAGCCGCTGCCTTTCAAGATTTATCCCACGCTGGAGCCTGTGCGCCTGCCGGCCGAGGTGCGCCAAAGCGGAGTCGCCGCCCTCTCCGCCATCTCCGAGCGCGTCCCCGAGCACACCAACGCGATGCCGGACCTTGAAGCGGTCGCGCAGCTCCTCTACCTCTCTGCCGGCATCACCCGCAAGAGGAGCTATTCCGGTGGAGAACTCTACTTTCGCGCGGCAGCCTGCACCGGCGCGCTGTACGAAGTCGAGCTCTATCTGGTTTGCGGTGACTTGGCCAATCTGGAGGCTGGCGTCTACCACTTCGCCCCGGCCGAATTTGGTCTGCGCCGGCTGCGCGCCGGAGACTATCGCCGGGTGCTGTTCGAAGCGACCGGTGGCGAACCAGCCATCGCCCGCGCGCCACTCACCATTATTTGTACTTGCACCTACTGGCGCAACGCCTGGAAGTATCAAGCCCGTACCTACCGGCATTTCGGCTGGGACAACGGGACTCTCCTCGCCAACTTGCTCGCCGTCGCTACGGCACTGGGCTTGCCTGCCCGGGTCGTGAGCGGCTTCGTCGACGCTGACGTGAATCGCCTGCTGGATGTGGATCCTCAGCGTGAAGTGGCTTGCTCCTTGGTAGCTCTCGGTTACTCCGCCGCACTTCCGCCGGAAGCTTCTGAGAAAATTTCACCTCTTCATCTCGAAACAGTTCCGCTCTCCCAACGCGAAGTGGATTATCCGCTCATGCGAGAAATGCACGCGGCATCATCGCTCGATTCTGCCAAGGAAGTAGAAGCTTGGCGCGGCCACACGCCCACGAGAAATGTTCCGCCGCCGGCAGGACCGATCGTTTCACTTGCATCTTTGTCCGATGCCGAGATGCCGCGCGATCCCATCGAGCAAGTCATCCAGCGGCGCGGCTCCAGCCGCAAATTTGCCCGCAGCCCGATTACCCTGTCGCAGCTTTCCACCATGCTGGACCGCGCCACCCGCGGCGTGCCCGCGGATTTCCTAGATCCGCCCGGAGTCCAGCTTAACGATCTGTACTTGATCGTGCACGCTGTCGAAGGGCTCCCATCCGGAGCCTACGTCTTCCACCGCGAACGTGGCGTGTTCGAATGTCTAAAGCAGGGGAATTTTCGCGCCGATGCCGGTTACCTTGGGCTGGAGCAGGAGCTGCCCGCGGACGCTGCCGTGGACATCTTTTTCCTCGCGGACCTGCGCCCCATCCTGCAGCGCTTTGGCAATCGTGGCTATCGCGCCGTACAACTCGAAGCCGGCATCCTCGGCGGCAAGCTGTACCTCACCGCCTACGCCCAGCGCCTCGGCGCCACCGGCCTGACCTTCTTCGATGACGACGTCACCCGCTTCTTCTCACCCCACGCCGAAGGCAAGAGCGCCATCTTCCTCGTAGCAGTCGGTCACAGCGCCAAACGCAAAGCCTAGTGCGCGTACCTAAAATCTTTTTCAATTTCGTGGCCGATCTTGACCACCGCATCAATCAGAATTTGAAAATCCTCTCGCTTGCTGCGGTGATTCGTCACTGCGGCGCGCAGGGCGAACTTGCCATTTAGCACGGTGCTTGAGATGACGGCGATTCCGGACTCCTGCAGGCGCATCAACAATTCCTTGTTCAACGCGTTCAGCGATTCTTCCAAGAAGTTGTCAGGCCGGTAGCGGAAACAGACCACATTCAAGGGCACGTCTGCGAGCAACTCCAGGTTTGCGCGCGACTCGATCAATGCCGCCAAGTACTGGGCTTGCGCCACATTCTGTTCGATCAGCCGTGCAAACGCATTCACGCCATGCGCTTTCAACGACATCCACACCTTCAGGGCGCGAAAACTTCGCGTCAGCTCGATGCCACGGTCGGCAAAGGGCAGGCCGCCTGCAATCACGCCGCGTTCCATGCCGGTCAAATAACTTTGCTTGTGCGCGAATGCATTGCGATGCGCCGCGGCGTCGCGCACGAGGACGCACCCCACTTCGAACGGCAGATACATCCATTTGTGCAAATCAAAGGCCAGGGAATCGGCTTCTTCGATTCCGTCAACCAATCCTCGCAAATCGTTCGAAAGGCGCGCCAACGCGCCGAATGCCCCATCGACGTGAAACCACAACTCTTCCTGGCGGCAAACCTTTGCAATGGCGCGCAAATCATCAATCGCGCCGGTGTTGATCGTTCCGGCGTTGCCCACGACGCAGAACGGACGCATGTCTTGCCGCCGGTCCTCTTCAAGTAGCGCGCGCAACGCCGCAACGTCCATTCGAAAGTCGCGGTGCGTTTGCACGCGCCGGAACGCGCTGTTTCCCAGGCCTAACAACTCTGCCGCTTTCTGGCACCAGCCATGCGTTTCCGAGGACGCATAAAAAACCAAGCGCGGCCCGCGATACCCCTGCAATCCATACTCGCGAATGTCGAATCCCGCCTTGGCATGGCGCGCCACCGCCAGCCCGATCAAATTGGCAATCGTTCCGCCGCTCACCAGCACACCGCTACTCTCCGGTGGCATGCCCATCAATTCGGTCAGCCACGCGAGAACCTGTTTCTCCACGAGCGCAGGCGCTTGATCGAAACCAGCCATATGCGGATTCATCGCTGCTGCCAGCATGTCCGCCATCATCGCGAGCGGCGTTCCGGTTCCCTGCACCCAGCCCCAGAAGCGCGGATGATTGTTTCCATTGGGATACGGCCGGATTTTTTCCACGAATTCCCCGTACACTGCTTCCGGTCCGACGGGTTCCATCGGAAGTTCTTCGCGAAATGACTCGCGAACCGATTGCGGCATTGCCTGCCACACCGGCTGCTCTCGGCGCGTCGCGAGATAATCGATTGTGTCGTCGAGCATGCGGTGCCCCAGCTTTCGAAACTCCTCCCAATCTCGCGGATCGAGCGTCTCCTCAGTTTGGAGAAGTTTTTCAGCGTTTAGGTTCTCTACTGGCATGCGGTGGCTCCTGTTTCGAATCGGGCTCCCATTGTAGGAGGTGCAAAGATTTTCTTCTATCCGCTTTAGGACGCTAAACTTACCGGTGGCACAAGCATCAGCCCAGTAGGATGCACTCCGCCGCCCGGCCCTGCTATTCTTGAAGGGCAAGGGGTGAGGAATCAGCACGAACCATGTTTGAGAATCTGACAGAGAAGCTGCAGCGCACGTTTAAGAATTTGCGCGGGCAGGGGAAGCTTACCGACGAGCACCTGAACACGGCGCTTGCGGAAATTCGCGAAGCGCTGCTCGAAGGCGACGTGAACGTCGGCGTAGCCGATGAGCTGCTGGCTAACATTCGCGCGAAAGCGCTTGGCAGCGAAGTCATGCTGCAGCTTTCGCCCGACCAGCAAGTCGTCAAAGTGGTGCGCGATGAGCTGGCGGCGATGCTTGGCAAGCATGCCAAGCCGCTTTTTGCTTCGCGGCCACCTTCGGTGTGGATGATCGTGGGCCTGCAGGGCTCCGGCAAAACCACTACTACTGGAAAACTTGCGAAATGGCTTTCGCAACATGGACACCGGCCGCTTGTGGTTTCCACCGACGTGTATCGCCCGGCGGCGCGCGAACAGCTCGCCCAGGTGGCAAAAGCGGTTGGCACCGCGATCTGGCCAGGAGCCGGCACGGACAAGCCGCTCGAAATCGTCAAAGGCGCCATTAAAGAAGCAAAATTATCGGCTAGCGACGTGATTCTGGTGGACACGGCCGGCCGCTTGCACATCGACGATGACTTGATGAATGAGCTGAGCATGCTGAAGAAAGAATTGCAGCCCAGCGAAATGCTGTTCATCGCGGACTCGATGATCGGGCAGGACGCCGTGCGATCCGCCGGGGAATTTCACAAGCGCCTCGGCCTCACCGGCGTGATTCTCACCAAGCTTGATGGCGACGCGCGGGGCGGGGCGGCGCTTTCGATCGGCAAAGTCACCGGCGCCCCCGTAAAGTTTGTCGGCCTCGGCGAAAAATACGATGCCCTTGAAGCTTTTTATCCCGAGCGCATCGTCTCCCGAGTTCTGGGCATGGGCGACCTCATGTCGCTCATCGAACGCGTGGAACAGACCGTCGATAAGAAAGCCGCAGCGGATCTTGAACGCAAGCTACGGAAGGAAGAATTCACGCTGGAAGATTTTCGCGATCAACTGAAACAAATTCGCAAGATGGGGCCGCTGGATAAAATCGTGGACATGCTGCCAAAGATGGGGCCGCTGCAGAATCTTCCCAAGGATGCGAAAGTGGACGAAGGGCAGCTCACACGCGTTGAAGCGATCATAAATTCCATGACCAACCAGGAGCGCCGGGATCACAACGTGATCGACGGAAAACGGCGCAAGCGCATCGCCAAAGGGAGCGGCACTACCGTGCAGGACGTCAACTCCGTCCTCAAGCAATACCTGCAAATGCGCACCATGATGAAGCAATACGGGGCCATGGCCGCGCGCACCAAAATGAAAGGCCTGGGCAAACTCGCCGGCTTATCCTGAGAGCCCGTTAAGTAAGAACAGCCTAGTCTGATTTATTTCAGGGGTGGATAGAAACTCGCAACTTTCAGCGCCAGCTTTTCTGGATCCAGATCCGTGCGGTTACAGAGAATAATCACGGTTAACCCGTCTCCCTCGGTAAATCGCTCGATCACTGTGCGGAAGCCGATCGTGGTTCCCGTATGCCACATGCGTTGACGTTCTTCATGGGGATCAAGAAACGATCCGAAGCCGTAGGAAACGGGCTTGCCGGGATGGAGGTTGTCGTCGTTGGGCTCGACGGGCCAGTGGGGTTCGGAACCATCGTTGAGTTTTACCGGCGTTAGCGCCGGTTGAAAATCCATTTCGCTGAGCAAAGTGTGATTGCGAAGCGCATCATCCCACTTGGCGAGATCTTCGAGATTGGAATAGATGCCGCCATCGCCGAGTGTCGCGGAGGTAGAACTCTGGTCCGTTTCCTTAATAGCGCCGTTTTCCTTGGAGTGGCCGAAAGCACGATTCGCGATTTTGTTTTTTCCTCTTTGAAAAACGATGGTGTGATTCATCTTCAACGGCGTGAAAATTCTTTCACGCAGAAAATCGGCATACGATTGTCCTGAAACCTTCGCGACGATCGTTCCCAGAACGACGTAGCCGGAATTGCTGTAGGACCAACTTGTTCCCGGCGCAAATTTGCCCGCTTTTTCTTTCTTCAGTAGTTCCAAGACTTCAGCGTCCTGGATTTGTTTTTCCGCTGTCCAAGTGGACCCTTTTGCCTTTTCCACGGCATCCATCAAGTCCTCGTAGTCGGACAAGCCGGAAGTGTGGTTCAGCAGGTTTCGAATGGTGATCGCTTTGCCGTAGGAAGGAAAATCGGGGAAAATTTCCGTGAGCGATTGGTCGTAGCGCAGTTTTCCGTCGTGGACGAGCAGCATGATGGCCATGGCCGTGAATTGTTTAGTGAAGGAAGCAAGGCGGAAATTGGCGCGTGCGTCAATCTTAGCTTTGGAACGGAGATCGCGCACACCGTAGCCGCGTTCGAAAACCGGCTGTCCTTTCTTTTGCACCAGCACCGCGAGTCCGGGTGCTTCAGGAGAAGTCACGCCTGAAAAAACTGCATCCATCATCTTGTCCGTCGATAAATCCATTGATTGCGCCGGCGATTTTGTCGCCATTCCCAAGTTGAGCAGCGCAACGATCGAAATAATGGACCTCAGCCGCACCAGGCCTCCTTCAAAACTGCCCAAGCATATCACTCACATTTTGTTTCAGGGATTGACTTAGCGTGCGCGCGCCGAAGCGTGTTTCGCTTCGGGCTGACGCGCCTGGCGGCGAGCACGGTTGACGCTCAGCGCACCCCGAGACCGCATGGCTACCGAGTCGTTTATACTTCCAATGTCATCACGGCCACCCCCGCAAGCCCCGAGGCCGACACCGCAGCAGAGGACTCCTCAAATGCAGCCGTATGATCTGATAGTGATTGGTTCTGGACCCGGCGGGCAGCGAGCCGCCATTCAAGGGGCAAAAGCAGGAAAACGAG
>JBGPIX010000061.1:0-19241 GCA_041485085.1 Candidatus Acidiferrum sp. | reverse complement strand
ATTGCATGCAGAGCCAGGCGAAAATCCCAACGAAGCAGGGAAGCCGAAGAAAAGAGAAATGGAGCGTCATCAATCTCTAATAATAGCAAGGTCTGGCGCGACAACGTTCATTCTGGTGAGGGACTCAGCCAAACAGCTTGCGGAGAAGCGCGCGACTGCGAACATGTTAGTATTTTCGAGGACTCGCTACAGGACTCTTTCGCGTGAAATTGAATCTCTTCCATCATCGAATCGTTTTATTGCAATTCTGCACGGTGCTGCTATTTCTTTTTTGCGCGGATGCGGTGCGGAGTTCTGCGCAATCCTCGAAATCTTCCGAGGCCGACGCCACATCGCGGGCCGTCGCGACTTACCAGCGAGGCATGGAAGCACTCCAGCAGGGCGATCTGGTGTCCGCTCGCGCCGCTTTCGAGAAAGTTGTACGTCTCGCACCAAGCAGTCCGGAGGGACACAACTCTCTGGGCTGGGTCTTGCTCGCGCAGGGAGAAATCGATCCTGCAATCGCACGCTTTCGGACCGCAGTGAAATTAAAGCCAGAGTTCGTGCAAGCGCACGTGAATCTTGGCAACGCGCTCATACGAAAAGGAGACCTGCCCGCCGCCTTGCGCGAGGCGCGTGAGGCCACGCGGCTTGCTCCCGACGATTCCGAAACGCATCGCACTCTGGGGCGAGCCCTGGATTTTTCCGGAGACCTCGATGCTGCCGTTAGCGAACTGCATCGGGCCATCGAATTGGAGCCGCAACGCGCGGAGCTGCACGACGACCTCGGCACCGTGTTGGTGCAGAAATCCGAGCTCCAATCTGCCGCCGCGGAATTTTCCGAATCTCTCCGGTTGCAACCCAATTTTGCCCAAGCGCATCTTCACCTCGGCGTGCTGCGTTATCAGGAGAAAGCACTTGGGGAGGCGGAAGAGCACCTGCGAAGCGCGCTGGAGCTGAATCCTGCGAGCGCCGACGGGCACTACTACCTGGCACAGATTTTGCGCACGAAGGATCAGGCGGACGCCGCGATTCGCGAGCTGCAAGCCTGCGTAAATTTGAAGTCGGATTATCCCGATGCCCAAAACAGTTTAGGCTTGCTCTTCCAGCGCAGCGGTGAAATGGAACAAGCCATTGCCGCATTTCGCTTGGCTGCAAAATCTCAACCAGAGAGTCCGGACGTCCACAACAATCTGGGACTGGTTTTCCTGCAGACCGGAGACGGCCACGGGGCCATCAGCGAGTTTCAAACGGCAATTCGCCTGCGGCCGGACGACAGCGGCTACATCGGAAATTTGGGAGCAGCCTATCTGCAAGTAGCAGATTTCGACTCTGCAATGGCGCAGTTTCTCGATGCCCTGAAACGCTCGCCGCAAGACGCAACGCTGCACTACAACCTCGGGCTGGCGCTTAAACTGAAAGACAAACTTCCCGAAGCGATTGCCGAGTTCCGTAAAGCCATCGAACTCGATCCCGGTCAAGCGGATGCCCATTACACGCTCGGTGTGACGCTCTGGCAACAAGGAGATTTCGCTCCGGCAGCAGAAGAGCTGCGCGCGGCGATTCGCGCCAAGCCGGACTATGCCGAGGCCTACTACACGCTGGGCACGGTGTTGAAGCAGAAGGGCGAACTGCAAGACGCTGCCGCCGCTTTGCGCGAGGCTATTCGAATGCAGCCGAGTTTCGCCGGCGCGCACACAACTCTGGCAACCGTGCTCCGCCAACTGGGAGATGCCGAAGGCGCCGCCGCGGAAAGCAAAACGGGCGCGGAGATCGCCAAGCAGAAAACCAGCGAACAAGCCGCCCTATTTTCCACAAATTCAGGCCGCAGGCTGCTCCAGGCTGGAGACATCGAGGGAGCCATTTCGCAATTCCGCTCCGCGATCAACTCCGCCCCCAACTATGCGGCGGCGCATTTCCAGTTAGGCATGGCCTTGCGCCAGCAAGGCAAAATCGAAGAAGCACAAAAGGAATTCAAACAGGCCGCAGCTCTGGATCCCCGCCTGACGCCGCCCGCATCTGGAAAAAAGTAAAAGTGTCGTGGAGTTATAACTAAGCAGGGCCTTTGCGGAGCGCCACGAGTTCCGACCCGACCGGGACGCCCTTCGCGACTTTCACGCGAATGACCGCTTCGAATGGTTTCAACTCGCCCGAATTCGAAACAGACATCCGTAGAAGCAATTCCTGAAGCGAGTTTTGCTGGCAGACGTATTCCACGGCGGCTTGTGTGCCGATGGTGGTTGTGCCGGCGAGGATCAACTCCGAGTGCGAGGGGTTCAGGCCCTTCACCAGGGCGATGACGGAATAGTCTTCGGTGAGCGGCTGTTCCGAGGGAGTAGCGAGAAAGAGTTTAGGTTCTCCCGACTGCGGGTGAATGTTGACGATCTCCATGTTGCCCGCTCTCTCGCCGGAACTGACTTGTTTGAAAACAAATTCCTGCGTGCCGGGTATTTCGAGCAGCGTAAGGTTCTCGGATGGAGAGCCGATGAAGATCAGGTCGTTGTTTTTGGCATCGTCGAGAGAAAACAGACTGCCTCGTTTGACGCGAAGATCCTGGCGCAGCGAGCCAAATACCTTATCCAGAGCGTGCACGGCCAGCACTTCACCGACTCCCGTGTAGTGATCGAGCGTGGGAGTCTTCCCGTCCCGCGCAAGATTGTAGTAGCGCATCCCGGTATCCGGACGACCGATGAAGGCAGCGTTGCTGAAGATGACCCAAGGCTCCTGTGGACCCGTCAGAAACCCTTTCCAGAAAACATGAAATGCCACAGGTGCTTCCGCAGATTCGTTTGGCGGACCACCTCCCGCGGACCCGCGCGTCAGAAAACGGTCCGTCGCCACGGCCACAATCGCCGTAAGAACGAGCGCCAGCACAAACATCACGCTGAACCAGCGGCGAGGAGCCCCACCAGGGCTCAAGGTTCCGGGCACCGTCTGGGAGGTGCCTCCCGCAGCAGTTTTTGGGCCCGCCACGGACCGCTGGTGAAACGTCAAGCCGTAGGTTCCCTTGGGGATTTCCACCAGGATCGGATCTTCGACGCCCTCGGTTGCATAGTACTCAGACAGTTTGGTCCGCAATCTCCCCGCCTGCACCCGCACCATGGAATCCACATGAGGATCGAAGTCCTGCTGCCGTCCAAACACCTCTGTCGCAATTTGGTACTCCTTGGGCGAAGTACCGGGATGTTCCAAGGAATGATTAGCCAGATAACGCAAAAGCTTGCAGAGAGACTCCGACCCGTGGAGGGAGTGACTGCCAAGAAGTTTTTCGATTTGTCCGAGCTGCAGCGCTTTCTCAGTCACGAGGACCACCGACGAGGGATTGTAACACCAAAGTAACGCCGACGCATCTCTTTGTGAAGGCACGGGTTGTTTCGCGTAACCGTATCAGACCCTCGGACACTTCCGCCGTTACTCAAAAAACTGATATGAGCCATCACAAATATGCGCTGGACCCTGGTTTGGGTGCTCGCACCTCCCATCTTGAAATTTTGTCAGAGGTCGGTGAGGTGGTAGCGGCTGGGCTAGCGTAGCAAGAACGTAGTTCGAGGAGTTTGGGGGCTGTTCACTGCGGTCGGCTCGGCAGGTTGCCGTGTTTCCATTTTCACATTGAGACGTATGTGTGTGCCTTGAGTCTAGCTGGCACGACGATGTTCTCTCTGCCGAAGTATTCCCACGAGCGCAATGTTTCAGCAGCCTTGGAGCAAGTGATTGCAATCGATCTTGGTTGAAGATTTAAAGGATACGCATTGCTTAGGAGGGGTGTAATGAGAAGGCAAGCAACACTGGGGTTGATTCTGGTTCTCTGTCTTGCGCTGGGGTTCGGCGCAAGCACGACCATGGGCCAAGCCGTTTTTGGAAGCATTATCGGGACGGTAACCGATCCGCAGGGGAACGCCGTCGTTGGAGCTAAGGTCATCGTTACTTCCGTGACGAAGAGCCTTACCTTCGAAACGACCACGAATGAGAGTGGCAACTATTCGGTCACGCACCTAATCCCGGATACGTACAAGATCAGAGTGGAGGCGCCTGGGTTCAAGGCTTACGACGTCCCCAGCGTGCAAGTCTCCGCAGACGTCTCCGACCACGTGGATGCGCAACTTCAGGTCGGGGCAGTGACGCAGACTGTGGAAGTCACTGGTGAGGTTCCGCAACTTAAAACAGACCGTGCGGACGTAGACATTGAGTTCAGTCAAAAATACGTCGAGGACTTGCCGGTCCTCAACCGAAACTTCACGAATTTCGAGCTTCTCTCGCCCGGAACGCAAAAGCTCGTCGGTTGGAGCCATGCGGCTACCGAGAATCCTCAGGGCGGCGGCCAGATTTTCGTCAATGGCCAACACTTCAGCGGCACCAATTTTGAATTGGATGGGACAGACAACCAAGATCCGATCCTTGGGATCATCGTTGTAAACCCCAACCTCGATGCGATCAGCGAGGCCAAAATGGCGCTGCAGGATTATGACGCAGAGTCAGGCAAGGCAACAGCCGGCTCCGTGAAAGTGTCCATTAAATCCGGGTCAAACGACTTTCATGGGAGCGGTTTCTACTACTATCGCAATAGCAAACAAGAAGCGCGTGATCCGTTCACCAACGCTCCGGGAGTCCCACTCGCGCCGGCCAACTGGAAGCAATTTGGCGGAACCATCGGCGGACCGATCATCAAGAACAAACTCTTTTTCTTCGGTGACTACCAGGGCACTCACCAGGTGCAGGGAATCACGAATCAGTACACTGTGCCCACCGCAGAAGTGCTTAAGACCTGCGGTTTTGGACTCCCAGGCAATTGTGATCTAAGCGAATATTTGAGTAACAGTTCACTCGGTCCGACGAACGGCCAGATCTTCAATCCCACTACGGGCAACCCCCTAACGGGAGCCGGGCGTACAGCCTTCGTAAACAACCAAATACCCAATTCTATGATCTCCCAGCAAGCTACGGCAGTTCTTGCGGACTTTGCCAAGCTCGCCCTTACAAACGGAAGTACGACGAATAACTTGACCGTTCAAGGTTCAGGGCCCTTCAAACAGAATTCGATGGATGCGCGAGTGGACTGGGCCGCACCCCGTAATTACCAGGTCTTCGGGCGTTACAGCTTGGATTACTTCTCGCTCTCCGGAACGGGCGGCCTGGGTGCACTGGGCGGTGTTGGCTTCGGCCCCGGTGGTCTAAACGGATCGTCCATCGTGCATAACTACAGCCTGGCATCTGGATTTACAAAGCCGGTCGGCTCCAGATGGCTAACCGACTTCCGGTTTGGCTGGTTCAAGTACAATCCTCAGACGCACTACTCGGATGCGAGTGCGACGCCAATGAACGGGTTCAACATTCCGGGATTGAACTTGGGAACGGCCTCCACTGGCGGTCTATCCTCCTTCTTTATGGATGGTAACGGCGGGTTTTCTGCCTTCGGTGACGGCTTGAACGTTGGCCGCTGCAATTGCCCGCTGACGGAAAGCGAACAGCAAGTCCAATTCGTAAATAATTGGACGAGGACGCAAGGCAATCACTCGATCAAGTTCGGCGCAGATATTCGTTATGCCCTGAACTTACGCGTGCCTAGCGATGCTAATCGCACCGGTCAATTGCATTTTGACGCGGGAGCTACATCGAACGCTGGGACAGGCGGCATCAGTCTGGCCTCCTTCTTGCTTGGCGACGTTACCCAATTCGAACGATTCGTGAGCACCAGCACGACGGCGGCGGAACGCCAGAAGCGCTGGTTCTTCTACGGCCAAGACACTTGGCGCATATCCCCCAAATTCACCATGACCTACGGACTCCGCTGGGAAATCTACTTCCCGGAGAGCGTCAACGGCAAAGGTAACGGAGGTTTTGCCAACCAGGAGCAGGGCGTGATTCGCGTCGCGGGTTATGGCGGGATCGGCCTAGACGGAAACATCAAAAACACGCTCAAGGCTTTTGCGCCGCGTCTTAGCTTTGCATACCAGTTCGATCCGAAAACGGTTCTTCGCGTCGGATATGGCCGGGGCTTCGATATCGGCGTGTTCGGCTCCAACTTCGGACACGTCGTTACCCAGAACCTGCCAGTACTGGCGCAACAGTCCATTCAGGATTCAAACTTGAACTCGGGGGCCTCGAATGGCCGGAGCCCCGTCTTTACTCTCGCCCAAGGGCCGCCAGCCTTTTCGTTTGCGAATATCCTAGGCGCGATATCGTCTTCAGGAACACTTCCGCTGTTGGGACTCGATGGGACCGTGCAGCCAAGAATTCGGCCAACGATCCAGCGGCTCCCTACGATTGATCAGTGGAACGCCAGCGTGCAGCGCCAGATCACGCCGACATTAAACCTGACCGTATCTTACGTGGGCAACAAAGGAACTCACGTTTTCGCCAGCAATGGACCATCTTACAATCCGAACGAACCGGCGATCGGATCAGGCACCGATGCGTATGCCTGCAGTCCCATAACCACCGGAGCCAATGCAGGAAAATTTGATTGCAAAGCAAGCTTCAAGCCTTCAATTTCACAAGCGGCTCGTCGACGCTTCTTCCTGAATGGCGTGCCGGCATTCACCTATGGTGCTCCCTTCAACTACACGTGCTGCGCGGTGGATATGGGTTATTTCGGTAACGATGCCAACAATAACTACGAAGCGCTGCAGATCAAGGCGGAAAAGCGCATCAGCAATGGCCTGCAGTTCCTCGCGCACTACACCTTCTCCCATGCCAACTTCTACGATTCCGGGTATTACTCGGTTGACCCGAAGTTTGCGTACGGGCCTGACGACCAGAGCCGCAATCACGTCTTCGTGATCAACACCATCTATGAACTGCCATTCGGCAAGGGCAAGAAATATATGAGTGGTGCCGGCCGAGCGACCGATTTGTTAATCGGCGGTTGGCAAGTAACCGACACTCTGAACTATAGCGGAGGTCTGCCATGGACGCCGGGCCTTCAGAATTGCGGTCAGATTTCTGACGCGGGACCATGCCGTCCCAACCTTGTGCCAGGGCAGTCCTTCAGCGTGGGTAAACGCACCACTTCGGCCGGAATGTTCTGGTTCACACCGGTATCCGCCCTCAGTCAGTCGCCGGAGGTCATTTCGGCGACAGATATCAGTGGCCAGGACACCTGTACGACGGCGCGGCCTATTTCGGGCGCTTTTGCCTTGCCAGGTTGCGGCCAGATCGGAAATCTCGGGCGCAATTCCTTCCGTGGCCCGCGTTGGTTCTTCTCCGACTTGGCCCTCTCGAAGACCTTCACTATCACCGAACGTTACAGAGCGCAGTTCCGCTTTGATGCTTACAACGTCTTCAACCATCCGGTTCTGGCGATCCCTGGCAACACCTGCGTCGATTGCACGGGGAATGCTGGGCAAATTACGGACATCGAAAACGACAGCTCCCCGGGCTCACCAGCTGGCATGCGCCAGTTGCAGTTCGGGTTGAAGTTCACTTTCTAACAAGGACGAGGACACCCCACCACCCCGACGGGGAGCCTCCTGACAGGCTCCCCGTTTTTTTTGCTCTAATCGTGTTGTAATTGCTGCCGGGAAGTTCCAAATGAAACTGCTTCGAATTCAATCTCATCTATTGCTGACTGTTGCGCTCGCCCTCTGCGTCGCGTCGCCTGCGATATCGCAGACTCCTCAAGACGCGCCAAAACAAGATGATCGGGCTCAGGCCGCATCGTCAGTGTCGCAAGACGCTAGCCTTGGACAATCCACTCTGTTGATGCAGCAAGGGAAGAACGATGAGGCGCTGACGTTGCTGGAAAGCATTGCCGCCGCTGAGCCGTCGCGACACGGAGTGACGCGGCAAATCGGCATCGCCAACTATAGGAAAGGGGATTACTTGAAGGCTGCGGCAAGCTTTAAGAAAGCGTTGGATGAAGATCCTGGGGACAATGAAGCGGTGCAGTTGATGGGCCTATCGTATTACCTCGCGGGCAGGCCGGCGGAGGCGATCGCGCCGCTGGAAAAGGTCCAGACGTGGTATCCCAGCGCCAACGTGGATGCCTCCTACATCCTTGGCGTCTGCTATATGCAGACGAAGGATTACCCGAACGCGCGCAAAGCCTTTGCCAGGATGTTCGGCGTGCCAGCAGACTCCGCGGCCGCGTACTTGTTTGCCGCGCGCATGTTGCTGCGCCAGGATTTTGCTCCCGTTGCAGAGGAATATGCGAAAAAGGCCGTGGAACTCGATCCGAAACTTCCGCGCGCGCATATGTTGCTCGGAGAGCTTTATCTATATAAGTCCCGCATCCCGGAGGCCGTCGAGCAGTTTCAGAAAGAGCTGGAGCTAAATCCTGGCGAAGCCGCGGTGTACTACAAGCTGGCGGACGCTTACAGCCGGCTGCAGAAGTATGAAGAGGCGGAAAAACTGCTGCAAAGATCCATCTGGCTCGATGCTACGTCGACGGGGCCGTACATCTTGATGGGAAAGGTCTTGGAGAAAAAAGGTGAGACGGCCCTTGCGGTCCGCGCCTTGCAGCGCGCTATCTCCATGGATCCCAATAATCCCATGCCCCACCATCTTCTCGGGCAGGCCTATCGCGAGTTGGGCCGCACAGAAGAAGCAGAACGCGAACTTAAATTGGCGGAACAATTGCAAATTCATGAAAACCCTAAGCCATGAACCAAGCAGTTGACAAGCAGCACAGATTGGGAGATCAGCCGTGTTGAATCGCGCGAAGCTTTTCTTTTCGATGGTCCTGCTCGGCCTCTGTTTCGCACCAAGTGCTATCTGGGCTCGGCAGGCGACGCCAAAGAGTGCGAAAGCAGAGCACACTCTCCGAAAGGCTGAAGATCCCTGGTGGAAACACGCCGTCATTTACGAAATCTACCCGCGCAGCTTCCAGGATTCGAATGGCGACGGCGTCGGCGACATCAACGGTATTACCTCGCGGCTGGACTATATTCGCGACCTGGGCATCGATGCGATTTGGATTAGCCCGATGTACCCGTCGCCGCTGATCGATTTTGGCTACGACATTTCCGATTACACCGCGATCGATCCTCTCTATGGCACTATCGCTGACTTCGATCACCTGGTCAGCGAAGCGAAGAAGCGCAACATCCGCGTGATCATGGATTTTGTTCCCAATCACACTTCGGAGCAGCATCCGTGGTTTGCGGAATCGCGTTCCTCGCGCACCAATCCCAAGCGCGACTGGTACATCTGGCACGATGGCAACGCCATGGGCCAGCCTCCCAACAACTGGCAATCCTGGTTTGGCCATTCGGCCTGGAAGTTCGATCCCAAGACCAATCAGTATTACTACCATCACTTTTATACCGAACAGCCCGACCTGAACTGGCGCAATCCCCAAGTGCGCAAGGCCATGTACGACGCCATGCGCTTCTGGCTCGATCGCGGCGTGGCCGGTTTTCGAATCGACGCCGTCTCTCGTCTATTTGAAGATCCCAATCTGCACGACGACCCGATTCTCCCCGGCAAGAACGCATACGGAGACCCGAACATCGCGCACAAATACACGGACAATTTGCCGGAAGTCCATGAAGTTCTTCGCGAAATGAGAAAGGTAGTGAACGCCTATCCCGGAAATCCGGTGATGATCAGCGAAGCCGACGAGCCGAACATCGCCGAGCTCACCAAAATGTACGGCGCCAAAGATGACGAAGTTCAATTGCCGATGGATTTTCAGATCGCCGACGTCAACAAGCTCTCCGCGCCGGATTTTCGCCGCCTGTTGAACGAAATCGATAAGAATGCGGCCGGCGGGCAGCCGCACTATTTTTTCAGCAATCACGATCAGCCGCGCCAGTGGGATCGCTACGGCGACGGCGTGCATAACGATCAAATCGCCAAACTCACGGCCGCGCTCCTTCTCGCCACTCGCGCCACGCCTCTGATGTACTACGGCGAAGAACTCGGCATGCGCACCACGGAACCCGCGCGCAAAGAAGACGTTCAGGATCCCATCGGGAAAATCGGCTGGCCCGAGGAGAAGGGCCGCGACGGTGAACGAACCCCCATGCAGTGGGATGCCTCAACGAACGCCGGGTTCAGTACCGCGCCGCGCCCCTGGCTGCCCGTACCGCCCAGCGCCGCCACATATAATGTCGCGGCCGAATCGCGGGACCCCAGCTCCATCCTGTCTTTCTACAAGCGCCTGCTGGCCTTGCGCCGAAGTGAACCTGCGCTCCGCGATGGACGCTATCTGCCATTGAATCAGGAAGATCCGTCCGTTCTCTCCTTCTTGCGCAAGGAGCCGGAAAGCGACGAAGCGGTTCTCGTGGTCCTCAACATGAGCGCGGAGGCCAGGACGGTGAAATTCGATCTTGCGGTCCACGGACTCAAGGAGGATTCCGCGAAATCCTTGCTCGCCGCGCCGGAGATTGGCCTCGAGTCAACTCAACTTTCTCATTTCACCGTCCCCGCATTCGGAGTCTTTATCGGGTCTGTTCGCTGAGGCAAACAGAGTCTTCTTGAGATCACATGAGTTTTCCTCAGCCCCGCGAATTCCCAGTGAAATTTTTATCCAACTACCGTTAGAATCATGCCGTCGCATTCTTCCGAATGAAGAAAATCATTATCGCCGTCGGCAGCAAGCGTGGCCCCAAGCTCAACGCCGTCACCGAAGCGCTCCAGTCATTCTCAGCGGCTCTTGCTCACGATGCGGAATTCGAAGTCATTGGCGTGGAAGTGGAGAGCGGCGTTGGCCACACCCCCGCGTCGCGCGATGAATTGATGCGCGGCGCACGCCAGCGCGCGGAAGCACTTGTTGAAGTGGCCCGCGAAAACCGCGCGTCCTGGCAATTTTTCGTCGGCCTCGAAGGCGGCCTCGATGTGGTTCACGAAGGCGCCTCAACGGACGAAGTCCTACGTCATTCGAAATTACGGCAAAATGAACATCGCCGCGTCTTTCTGGAAAGCTGGGCTTACGTCACCGATGGCGCGCACGGCCACTTCGGCCGCTCCGGAAGCATCGAGCTGCCCGAAGCGCTGGCGCACGAAGTTCTAGAGAATGGCGTAGAGCTCGCCGTAGCGATCGATCGCTTTGCCGGCGCTGTGGGCATCCGCGATGCACAAGGCGCCTGGGGCGTGCTCTCTAACAATTTCATCAGCCGGCAAGAAGCATTTCGAATTGCTGTCATCGCAGCCTTCGCCCCGTTCTATAATGCCAAGATGTACGGCGCCGCAGCCGTAGGCGCTTCGGACTGATTTCGGCAGAGACGTCGAAGATATATAGACTCGTATCGTTCAAGATCGAATTTCTTTACTGAAAACTGATTACTAATAACTTTTTTCAAGGGAGCGACCGTGGACATCGTCAAAGGCAACATGGGTTGGATCGAAGTCGTCGTCGGCCCGATGTTTTCCGGCAAAAGCGAAGAGCTGATCCGCCGCCTGCGCCGCGCGGAGATCGCGCGCCAGCGCGTGCAAATCTTCAAGTCCGCCATCGACGAACGCTACGCCGCCAACGAAATCGTCTCGCACTCCGGCCTCGGCATCCCTTCGGACAACGTCTTCAAAGCCTCCGAAATCATGGAGAAATTGTCCCCGCGCACCGAAGTCATCGGCATCGACGAAGCGCAATTCCTCGGCGACGAAGTCGTTGACGTCTGCACCAAGCTCGCTAATCTCGGCAAACGCGTCATCGTCGCCGGCCTCGATACCGATTACCGTGGCCGCCCGTTCGAACCGATGCCGCGCCTCCTCGCCATCGCCGAAGAAATCACCAAGCTGCTCGCCATTTGCGTCCGCTGCGGCAATCCCGCGGTTCATACCCAGCGCCTCGTCGAAAGCGAAGAGCTGATCGTCGTTGGCGCAGGCGGCGCCTACGAAGCCCGCTGCCGCCGCTGCTTCGAACCCAATCCCGCTCTCGCCCAGGAGAAAAAGGACGGTCCCCAGCTCATGGTCCGCAATCGCGCTGCCTCTGCCGGCGCGAGCTAATTCTTTTCCCCACGCGCAAGCCGGTCCCTTGCGCTTTCCCGTATCATGGCGTCATTGCCTTTCCGTGGACATCCCTCACCTCATTGCTTGAGGTGGCCGTCTGAATCCGTCAAACTGGCTCGGCTGAAAATTTTTCCGAATCGAGCTAGCGCACTCTCATGATCATCGAATCCAAAGCCCCGACCCGGGTGGACTTCGCCGGCAGCACGCTCGACATTTGGCCGCTCTATCTCTTTCATCCAGGTTCTCTCACTTTGAATGCCGCGATTTCTCTTTACGCCTCCTGCTCCATCCAAACGCATCCCAGCGGCGACAACCGCATCAAATTGGTCTCCCGCGACATCAAGCGCGAAGAAAGCTTTGCCTCCTTCGCCGCGCTCGTCAAAGCCAAGCGCTACCGCCTCCCGCTCCTCGCCGAAATCACCAAGTTCTTCCACCCGCAGGGCGGCTTCACACTCACCACCGATTCCGAAGCACCCGCCGGCGCAGGTATCGGCGGCTCCAGCGCCATGGCCGTAGCCATTTGCGCCGCGCTCGACCGCTTCACCGGAGCAGGGAAGAGTAAAGTCGATTGGATCCACATCAGCCGCGACGCCGAGGCCATCGTCATCAACGTTCCAACTGGAACCCAGGATCATTACCCACCAGCCTTCGGCGGCGCCGCCGCCATCGAACTCCCGCCCGGCGGCGAGCATCGCGTCGAGCTGCGCGTCAATCTCGATGAACTCGAGCGTCGCGTTATGGTCTGTTATACCGGCAAGCCCCGACAGCACGGCATCAACAACTGGGAAGTCTTCAAAGCGCAGATCGGCGGAAATCGCGCCGTGCAAAACAGCCTCGAGCGCATTTCCGAAGTTGCCCAGGAGATGCGCGTGGCTTTCGAAAAACCCGATTGGACCGAAGCTGGCCGCCTCATGCGCGAAGAATGGTCCTTCCGAAAAAGAAATTTGCCCACCATCTCAACAAAGACCATCGACCGGGTCATCGAGAACGCTCGTCGCAACGGCGCCCTGGCCGGCAAAGTCTGTGGCGCGGGTGGTGGCGGCTGCGTGGTCCTTTTGATCGAACCAGACGCCCGCGAACGCGTGGAAACGGCCGTTCAGGAGTCCGGTGGCCAGGTCTTGCCCATGACCATCGACCGCCAGGGCGTCCAAGTTGTTTCTCGCTAGAGACTTGGCTCCCATCGCCCTCCGTAGTAAAGTTCGGCCCCAATCGAGTATGGGTAAGGAAGCAGCGTCCCCTCCCAAGCGAGGCACCTGTTCAGCGGCCCCGGAGCATCGTAGAATAGGGAATGTGGGTCCAGACCTCTCCGGGCCCGCCCGCATATGTCTCACTGGCTTCTCTTATCGCTAACGTTTTTGCTCTTCGCTGACGCGGATGTCCCGCGGATCAACAGCCTTCGTCCGCAAGCGAACCCCGCACCTAGCTTTCCCGCCGATGAGGAAATTCCTCTTTTCCCAAACGCTGGCGCATCTTCGGACAGCCCGCAGTCTCAGAGCCAATCCCCGGCCAAGACTGCTCCCGCCTCAAAAAGCGCCACGCTTCAGGAAGGTTCCAAGCTGGAGCTGATTCGCTACGTCTCCGGTGAATTTGCCAAAGCCATCAAGCCCCTGCCCGCCGGCAAAGAAGGTTTCCACCTCACCGTCGGCAAGCCTCTGGAGTCCGAGCAGCTCGATCGCGCCGTCGCCACGCATGGCCCGGCCGTAAATACCGGCGATAATGTGCAGATCACCAAGCTGGAGTTTCATGAGCATCAGATCATCGTCGACGTGAACGGTGGCGGCCGCGGCAAGCGGCGCTGGCGCGATCATATTCAGGTCGGCATGGGGGGCGGTTTTCCCCCGATGCAAACGTCCTCGACCCAGGATCCGGGCCCGCCGGGGATGCAGCCGGGCATGGGTAGCACCCTTTTCCTGGATTTCAACAAGTCGCTGCCGGATCTCACTCCCGACGAGTTGAAGCAGCTCCTTTCGCCCTTCTTGAATTTTGCGAAAGAGCGTTCCGCCGCCGTGCAGTGGTTCGATACGCTGCCCCCGGAAATGAAGAAAGCCATTCAGGACCGCAAGCCCGTCGTGGGCATGGACCGCGAAGAACTCGTCGCCGCTATTGGCAAGCCCGACCACAAAGTCCGCGAGCGCGATTCCGATGGCAACGATATCGAAGACTGGATATACGGCCAGCCCCCCTCGAAGACCGTCTTCGTCCGCTTCCAGGGCGAGCGCGTCACCAGTATCAAGCAGTTCCCGCAGTAAATGCTCAATTTAGGGCATATTGTCGGTTTTGACGTGGGACCGACCAGGGTCACGCCGATTCTCAATGAGGGGTGCCAATTGGGTAGAAAGGAAAAGCTGAGCGCGGAAAAGATTGCCGAGCAACTGGCGGAGATTGCCCTGCGCCATTTGAAGGCCTTCTCCGAAGAGGAACAAGAACGACGGATAGCGGCTGCCGAGCGCCGGGTCGCTGGCATCAAAAAGTTCACGAGATAGCCTCGCATCCATTCACGCCCATGTTTGAAAACATCTCCGAACCCACTGGAAAGCAGAAGACTTATAGGTGTCCGTGCTGTAAATTCAAGACACTTCATGGTCGTGCTGGCTTCGAGATGTGTCCTGTGTGCTGGTGGGAAGATGACGGGCAAGACGAACACGATGCTGAGGTAGTGCGTGGAGGTCCGAACGGAACGCTGAGTCTTAGCCAAGCGCAGAAAAATTTTGAAAATTACGGAGCATGCGAAGAATCCTTCATAGGAAATGTTCGCAAGCCGCTGCCCGACGAAATTTGAATCCCGCAGAGAAGTCACTCTTGCGGTCCCCCAGCTTTTGGCCACTGAAGCACCACAATCCTTCCGTCGGATTCCCGTTCAAGAACAGGTGCGTAGAGACCGAACTGCTGTCTTCTCCACCACATGCCTTGCGAATGCTTTTCCGCTGCCGTCGTAAACCAGTATTGCCAGAGTACGGCGCGCACTTGCCGTGGCGGAGCGTGCGTGAACGGATTCCCCGCAAAAAGTAGCAGCACATCGGAATCGCCGCGAAGCAAACTCTGTTCCGTGCGCACGACGATGGGTTCCTGCCGCCACGAACTCAACGACGCAAACCACAAATTCCAATCAAACCGCGGCTGATACGGCGCGTAAATTCCCGGCGCCTTGCTCGGATCCTGCGGTTTGAATCGGTAAGGGTAAACGAACCATGTTTGCCCATCGTCCGAGCCCTGAAACTCGATTTCATACCGCCCACGCGTCATCACCGCGAACAATCCGTAGCGATTCGCGATGCGAAATGGTTCCAGCGCCGAAACCGGCGAAGTCGGCAGCGGCAAAGGTTTCACCATCCAAACCATTTCCGCTAGTGTCGCGTAAAAAATCCACGTGAGCATCACCGCCGTGACAGCAAGCTTCAGCGCGGAGAATTGTTCACGAAGTCTTTTTTGCCATTTGTTTTCGGGAACCGGAACGGCAAGCGGCTTGGCCTCTTTCGTAGCCAGGTAACTCTCTTTCATGAATCGTGGCAAGTAGGGCAGCAGGAACTGGTCATCGAGCAAAAGAAATCCCAGCACAAGAACCAGGTAATTCAGAAACGTGTAATTTGCCGAGAGAATGATGCCGATCTGCCAGGGCGTCACAATGAAAAAACAAACGATTCGAATGCGCCGCGGCAAAAACATCATCCACACAAGTGCCAATTCCAGCGCCAGCGTTCCAAACGCCGTCGCCGCATGAAACCAGTGCGGCAGATGCTGCATGTACCAGCCGATCCATGTCGGCAGCGGGCCGTTCTGGTAATACTCATCGAGCGCCGTGAAGTTCCTCCACTGCGGGTCGCCTCCCATGACCTTTGCAATACCCGATTCGAAATAGATCCGGAAGCCTTCCCAAACCAGCAAAAACAAGCTCGCGCGCGATGGCTTGCTTTCTTCACCCCACCCCGGCCGAAATCCTGCCGGTGCGAAGAACATCGCGATGAATCCCGCCTCCAGCAGCATCCCATCCGATTGATACCCGGAAAACTCCTGCGCCGCGCTGACAAACGAAAGAAAACACACGAAACAAATCGCCAGCATCCCGCGCGGCCAAAAATTCAAAACCAGCAATAGCGACGCAACCATCCCCGCCCAGCAAATTGCGCTGAGCATGTGTGTGCTGCTTGAAAACCACAACAGCGTAGGCGCATACCAATACCCTACATGGCCAAATCGCTCGGCCAATGCCTGCAGGTATTCGCCCGCCGGAAGAATTCCATGCAGACCAATCAATCCGCGAATTTGAAATAGCAGCGAGAAAAAAGCGGAGTAATAAATGAGCCCCAGAGCGCGAAGAAAAATCCAGCGGGGAAGCAGCCGTTGCGTCGCCCCGCTCTGCGGGTCAAACATCCATCGAATGCCCGACGCGGGTGTCCAGTCCATACGCGCCAGCCATTATAGACACGCCCACAACCCAGCGCTTCTCCTACAGTGCACGAGAGTTCTTTAGACCTAGTCTCGCGAGAATGCATGCGTTGGAGGCCGGCTCTCGAAATACGTGCCCAGGGAGCTCAGAAAGCGCAATCTTGGACAGTTGTCCTGTCGAATACCTCCGCGCGTTGACTTTTCTCATCGTCGTACTTACCATTTTAGTTTCCGCAGCGTGGCGTGTACCTGCTTGGGAGCCCTGCCGCAGATCATCACACTCCATTGGAGGAAGTATGCCCATCAAGGTTGGCATCAACGGCTTCGGCCGCATCGGTCGCAACATTGTGCGCACCGCGCTCGACGACAAGGACATTCAATTCGTCGCCGTCAACGACATCACCGATTCGAAGACTCTCGCGCACCTTTTGAAGTACGACTCCGTCCTCGGCAATCTGCCCCACAACGTAACGCACACCGAGGACACCATCGCCGTCGAGGGCAAGAGCTTCAAGGTTTTCAAGGTAAAAGATCCCGCCGAGATTGACTGGGCCTCCGTTGGCGCGGACATCGTGATCGAGTCCACCGGCCTCTTCACCAAGGGCGTTGACGCCAGGAAGCACCTCCGCGCTCCCGTGAAAAAAGTCATCATCTCAGCGCCCGCCGACGGCCCGGATGCCACCTTCGTCCTCGGCGTGAACGACAAGACCTACGATCCCGCGAAGCATCACGTCATTTCGAACGCCTCCTGCACCACGAACTGCCTCGCTCCCGTCGCCAAAGTTCTTCATGATACTTTCGGCATCAACTGCGGCACCATGACCACCATCCACTCTTACACCAACGACCAGAAACTCCTCGACCTCCCGCACAAGGATCTTCGCCGCGCCCGCGCCGCCGCGCTCAACATGATTCCCAGCTCCACCGGCGCCGCTAAAGCTCTGCACCTCGTCATTCCTGAACTGAAGGGCAAGCTCGACGGTTACGCCATGCGCGTGCCTACACCGAACGTCAGCGTTGTCGACCTTACCGTCTTCGTCGATAAGCCTGCCACGAAAGATGCCGTGAATGCCGCGCTGAAAGCCGCAGCAAACGGCCCGATGAAGGGCATTCTCGGTTACACCGAAGAACAACTCGTCTCGTCCGACTTCAAGGGCAATTCGAATTCCTCCATCGTCGATTCCGAATACACCAAAGTCGTCGGCGATCGCTGCGTCAAAGTTTTGGCCTGGTACGACAACGAGTGGGGCTACTCCTGCCGCTGCCGCGACCTCATCAAGCTCCTGGCCTCCAAATTCTGAGGAAGGTTTTCGGTAATCAGTGTTCAGTTCACCGTAAGAGCAGAAGAAGCAGTAAGAGCAGTGAGATGAGTATGAGAGCAAGAGACTTAAGCTCACGATGAGCAGAGAGAAACTCCTGCGTTACTTCTTCTCCGACTAAAAACTATGAACTAATAACTAAGAACCGAGAATGCAGAATAGGGCAGATCCTTCGTCAGTTTTTTTCTTCACTGAAGACTGACAACTGAACACTGAGAACTGTAATTATGAACAAACTCACCATCAACGATCTCGATCTCCGCGGTAAACGCGTCTTCATCCGCGTGGACTTCAACGTTCCGCTCAAAGACGGTGTGGTCACCGACGACACACGCATTAGCGAATCGCTCCCCACGCTCCGCCTCGCGATCCAAAAAGGCGCCCGCCTCATAATCGCTTCGCATCTGGGCCGTCCCAAAGGCGGCCTCGAGCCGAAATACTCGCTTCTGCCCGTCTCCAAGAAACTCGCGGAACTCGTCGGCCGGCCTGTCCGATTTTCTTCCGACTGTGTCGGTTCTGTTCCGGAGTCAAAAAGCAAATCACTCGCTGACGGAGATATCCTCCTCCTCGAAAACGTCCGCTTTCATCCCGAGGAAGAAAAGAACGACGAAGCCTTTTCGAAACAACTCGCAGCCCTCTGCGATGGACTTTTCGTTTGCGATGCCTTCGGCTCCGCGCATCGCGCCCATGCTTCTGTTGTAGGCATTACGCGCTTCGTCAAGCAGTCCGCCGCCGGCCTGCTCATGGAAAAAGAACTCGCCTATCTCGGCAAAGCGGTCACCAATCCGGTTCGCCCGTTTGTCGCTATTCTCGGCGGCGCCAAAGTCAGCGACAAAATCGAAGTCGTTGAGAACCTCATGAAAATTTCCGACGCCATGCTTATCGGCGGCGGCATGGCTTACACGTTTCTCAAGGCCGATGGCCATCCCATCGGCAAGTCCCTCGTTGAAGACGACAAGCTCGACCTCGCTCGTCGCCTTCGTACCGAAGCTCAGGAGAAAAAATTCCCTCTGCTCCTGCCCGTCGATCACATAATCGGCGCCGAATTCAAAGCCGACACCGCCACAAAAACCGTTTCAATCCACGACACTCCTGATGGGTGGATGGGCCTCGACATCGGCCCCAAAACGATCGAAACCTATCGACAGAAAATTGCCTCCGCCAAAACTATCGTCTGGAATGGCCCCATGGGCGTATTCGAAATGCCCGCATTCGCCAAGGGCACTCTTGAAGTAGCCCAAGCGGTCGCTGCCGCCACCAGCGCCGGCGCCACTTCCATCGTTGGCGGCGGCGATTCCGTAGCTGCCGTCCATCAATCCGGTGTTTCGAATCAAATCTCCCACATCTCCACCGGCGGCGGCGCCTCCCTCGAATTTCTCGGCGGACGCAAACTCCCTGGCGTCGAAGCCCTAACCAACAAATGACGCCAATTTCTTCTCTGCGAACTCTGTGCCCTCTGTGTTAAGTTTTTTCTTCCTTTGGAGGTTTTGACATGCGACGCCGCGTAATCGCCGGCAACTGGAAAATGTACAAAACGCTAGCGGACACCCGCGCGTTTTTCTCAGCATTCCTTCCGCTAGTCGCCACCGCAAAGCATTGCGACATCGTCGTTGCCCCGCCGTTCACGGCGCTATCCACTGCATTCGAATGCGCCAAAAGTTCCAACGTCGCCAT
>JBGPIX010000060.1:0-19289 GCA_041485085.1 Candidatus Acidiferrum sp. | reverse complement strand
GCCTGCAGGTGCAGTTTGTTCGTGGGTTGCACCCCGGCCGTGACGTTTACCGTATCGATCGCACCATTAAACTTGAACCCCAGATAGTCGCTATTGATCTCCGACCGGTTGAAGCTGGTCGAGAGCGAGCCGTGCATCGGCAGGTTGTGTCCGGCGGAAAATCCGAAAGTGTTCGTGTCGGCGTTTGAATTCGTCTCCTGGAGGGTGGTGCCGAACAGTTCGGGAAGTGTTGAGTTCGAAACCGACTTGGAAAAATAGGCGCCGAGATTAAAACCTTCCAACCGATAACCGGAGCGCACGTTGAAGCCCTGAAAATGAGTCGTGCCGCTTTGGTCGGTCCCAAACAACGAATAATCGTTGCTGCCTCTCTGGTAGCCTACGGTCAAGGTGGGTTTGTCAGGAAGCAGTTCGCTCCAGTTGACGCCAAAAGTATCGCTATTGCCATGGGTGGTGAAGTCCGAGACGCCAGGAATCCCGAAACTGCCCTGGCTGCTGTAGGCCTTGGCGTAGTTGACAGAACCGGGAAAATGGCTGCCGCTGAAAATTCCGCTCGACAGATTGAACCCACTGGTCTCGAAAATCGATTGGAAGTTGGAATTGGCCCGCGATTGATTGTAGTAGGGAGTGAAATTGAAATTCAGAAAGTTGGGGTCGAAATAAGAACCGGTCAGTGTGCCGCTTCCGCCAAGATTCAGACCGTGTGAGGATTGAATGAAGTTGCCGTATTCGCCGTTGTATCCCGCCGAAACGACGCCGCTCATGTTCATGCTCAAGTCACCGGCCTGAACCTGGCCGCTTGCCCGCAGCGCCAGCGTCAGCAGCCCCGCCAGAACATAGCACGCGACTTGGAAATGGCGGCCCACGGCATTTTACCTTTCGTCGTCAGAGCACTTCTACTTTTGCGGTTTGACGAAGCTTTTTGTTCAGGGCGGAACGGACATCGTTCAATTTCTTTTTCTCCAGTTCCGACTTCAACTGGACTTTCACTTCTTCAAATTTCATTTTGCCCGCAGGAATGCATTTGATCAGCCGGACGATGGTGTAAATCTGGTCGACCTGGAGGATGTCCGTCACTTCACCCGGTTTCATGGACTTGAGCGGCTGCACGACTTGCGGGGCAATCTTTGTCCACGGGACGACCTTGTGGTCTCCCATCATGACGTGATAATCGTCCTCGGAAACTTTTTCCGCCAGCAAGCCGAACTCCTCGTAGCTTTTTGCCGCCTTGGCCTGGGGCAATACCGCCTCGGCCCGCTTGCGCGCTTCTTTCAACTGCTGCGGGGTAGCATTCTGTGGAGCCACAAATGAAATGGTCTGGATCGCAAAGGATTCTGGAACCTGGAATCGCGTTGTGTTTTTGTCGTAATAGGCTCGCACTTCAAGTGGCGGGACGGCTGCTTTGCTGGCCACGTCGCCCTTGAGTATGGCTTCGATCAACAGCGAGCGCCGAATCTTCTCGCGTAGAACCTGCTCGGAATTCTGGAATTCCGATGCCAAAAACTTTTGATACTCGCCCTGAGTGGCAAACAGCTTGCGAAATTCGGCTCGCGCGTTCTCCTGCTGTGCCGCTGGTATGGTCATCTTTCGGCGCAGCGCTTCTTGATACACAAGTTCCTCGAAGATGATCATCTGCAGCGCGCCACTGCGGATCCCGGGTTCCATTTCTTTCGGGATGTTCCCGCCGTGCTGTTGTGCGTAGGGGAAAATCAGATACTCCTCGCGCATCAGGTCACGGTCCGTCAAGATCGAGCCGTTCACGCGAGCCACCGGTTTGCCTACCGGCTGTAGGACTGGGCCCGCCTGTGTCCCCACGGGGAGCGAGGCGTGCGAGGCACCCAGTTGAGCTGATGCTGGCATCTGGACTGCCAAGTTCAGCAAGCAGACTATCCAAAGTTTCTTCATGAGGTCCTCCGCACTCCAGTCGCATTGAAAAAAGGGGGAGAGATTGCCCCTCCCCCAGTAGAAGTTAGAAGGTAGTCGGGATGGTCAAGCCACCGTTCATCTCGTTGGCTTCGCCACCATGGCACTGGCGGCAGAACTGCGCCGTCTGGTTGGCGCCAGCAGTGGTGGTGCCGGGGTTGTACGGTGCACGCAGGAAGAACATCGTGGCGTAGGTTCCGGAGGGCAGACCGGACTTCGGTCCATTGGTAACCTTGACGACGTTCATGACGTGCTGGTTGTGGCAGGTCGTGCAGGTGACTACGGCCGTGTTGTTGTAAACGCTGGGCTTCACGAAGAAGCCGTAGTTCTTCACAAACGCTGAAGAACCCGTCCCGGTCATCGCGATCACGCCGTTGGTATTGGTGCAATCCCAGTCATACGTGCCGCCGCAAGAGAGGGTTGCATTCAGACCTACGGGGTGATCGTTGAGATAGTCGCCTTTGGCATTTCCGTCGTCTCCGAGCAAGGTCGGAATCTTGTTGAAAGTGCCATAGCTGGCCGGCAGCGTCTCATAGACCTGGTTTTTCATCATGGCGCCCTGGGCGTAGTTGCCGTCATGGCAGCTCAGGCACGTCAGAATGTTGGCGGTGTCGGGCCTGGTGCTGTCCCAAGTCGCCGGCAGGGTTTCCACGTAGCTTCCGTGTTCACTCTGCCCCGTTGTGATGACTTTGCCGTATAGATTGCCAACGTCCTGGCCCCACAACGCGATTTGACCGGTATTTGTATCGCCGGATGCATTCGCGCCGTTGCCCCATGCGCCGCTGTGCGGAGCGTGGCAAGCCGCACACCCACGACCATAATTCAGGTGTGCGCCAAGAACGTCGGACGTTGGAGTTGTGACCTGGGCCATCCCGATGCTGGCGAAGGCCAGAACGATTATTAGTGCTAAACTGAGTTTCTTCATTTTCCACTACCTCCTGATACTTCTCGCGAGAACTGCTTTTGCTTCTAGTGCTTACTTCCACTGCTTGTGTCTACTACTTTGACTTCGGCTGAACTCTCTCTTTGGCTACTGCTTGGTGCCCGAGGGCACCAAAGCCTGCTGTAACTAGTTTGCCGGGGAGCTTTGTGTATGGGCTTTGGCGTCCTCCTTTGCTGCCGCCTTGGGTTGGGCTTCTTGTTCGCGGCGCTTCCTTTCGGTATCGGCTTCGGCGTCGGTCACGTAATGAAACATCTGCAGCCGCGCCGGATATTGGTCGGTCACGAAGACACGATTCTTTTTGTCGATCGCAATACCCACCGCGGAGGCGAATTGCCCCGGATAGTTTCCGTGTTCGCCTAGGTAAGTCAGCAGTTGGCCTTCGCGATTGAAGACTTGCACCCGGTCCTGATACTGATCCACCACCCAGACGTGACCGTCGCCATCGACGGCAATGCCCTTAGGCCGCGCGAAGTAGCCCGGCCCATCGCCATGTTTGCCAAAAAGGCTGATGAACTTGCCGTCGGCATCAAAGATCTCGACCCGATTGTTCAGGGTATCCGTCACATAAACATTGCCTTCTTTATCGACGGCGACATTGGATGGTGCGGCGAAGTCGCCCGGCGTGGTGAGCCAATGATTTTTGCCCCCCGTGCCGATGCGACGGAGCAGTTTGAGGGTGTCCGCATCGTAAACGACTACCTGATCTTGTTGCGTGTCGACTACATACAAGAACCGGTTCTCCTCGTCGATCGCCAGCCCCACCGGGTCCTTCAGCCCCTCCTCGATGACGTTTTCTACTTCATGGGTCAATTTCGCGCCTTCACCGACGGTCTTGAAAACCATCACGCGATGCAGTTTCCCGTCAGAGACGAAGATCCGGTCGGTGTCGTCGATGGCTATTCCGTTGATCAGGCCAAAATGCGCTTCCTGTCCGTTGCGGATCAGTTGAACGTCCCGCGTGTCCGTATTGAAGATGAAGACTGCCCCCACCTTTTGATCGGCTACATAGACGAGGCCGTGGGAGTCGACACCGATCCCGTACGGCCCGATCAGCTGAAAGGGGAAAGTCTTCACGATATCGGTCATGTCTTTTTGCTGGGTGCCGGCCAGGCGGTCCATCCAACTGAACTTGGGTTTCTTCTTGGCGGCAGCTTCGGTTTGTTCAATCTTCATGCCAGCGTAGTAAGCCAGGAACTTGACTCGGGCGATGTACGGAGGGCTCGGCCATACGAGTTTGGAAACGTCCAGTTTGATTTTCTCAACCGGCTTACCGGCGGGCGCGCTCGTCCGTTTCTTTTTGTCGCCATAAGTGGCGGGCGAGAAAGCGAGCATCAATCCGAGAAACGCCAGGAGCAGCGCCGCGGCCCGGCAGCCGCGGGCCGAGCGAGAGCAAACTGTGAACATTGCCGTGGCCTCCTTCGCGAACATCTACTGGACTCCCATCGTGATTCGGTTTTTGTGACAGGTATCGCAAAACGCCATGTTTTCCTCTTGATCCTTGACCAAGAGACCGGGCTTGGCCGAGGAGTGAGGCTGGTGGCAGCTCAGGCAACTCATCGGTGTCTTCACCTTGGTGATGTCAGTGGGATTCATAACGTCCGAAACGGGGTGATACTGCACCGGATGACCTAAGCCGTACTTCAGCGGCAGAATTACCACCTTGTTCCGCTTGTAGTAGTCCCCGGGCAATTTCACCTTGCCGCCAAAGATCGCCAGCAGGCCACCTTCAAGTTTCTGTGGCGCTGACTCGGGACCATGACACTCTAGGCAGAGCGCATTGCCCTGTGCTCTCAAGAGCTTCGGCCGATCGCCACCATGCGGCTCATGGCAAGTCGCGCAGCCTTGTCCAAATGCGGGCTGGTGGTGTACCGCCTTCTTTGCCAGTTCCGGCTGATCGGTGTGGCATGTGAGGCAAACGTTCACGGCATCGGGTTTTGGGAATCCGGGCGACTTACCGGCGTGCGGGCTGTGGCAGTCGGTGCAATCGCCCATGGCACCCGGATGCGGCACCTTGGCGTTCTCGATCTTCTTGGCCTGTTCTTCGTGGCAGGTGACGCAGACTTCCTTGGCACTGGCCTGGGTCAAAACTACCTTTCCGTCCTTGGCAGGCTGATGACAGAGTTCACACTGCTTTTCACCGAAGGGCAGGTGAACGAATTTCTGCATCAGTTTGGGGCGGTCGGACTGGTGCGGATCGTGGCAGGTCAGGCAATCCGTCTTCTCAAAGGGCTGGTTCTGATGTGCCTTGATGAGATTGCTGTCCTTAACGTCGTGGCAATCAAGGCACAGCGAAGGAGTCGCCTTGACCAGGTGAAATTTGAATTCACGATCTGGACTCGCGCCGTTCTTGTGAGTGAGGTGGCAAGTGTCGCAGCCCGTGTCGAGCGCCAGATGGCGGCTGCCTTTTTCCGGAACATTTTCTCCGATGGTGTGGCAGCTGAGGCAAAGGTTGCTCTTCTCGTCCCCGGAGGCCGGCTTGAGCAATTGGAACTTATTATCGGAACTATGCGGGTCGTGGCACTTGAGGCAGTCGCGAACCGCTGGCGGGTGCACCGCACCCTTGATATCGGCGGTGTTCTTGTCCGCGTGGCAGCTGAGACAGAGATTCAGAGGCGTGGTGGCAGTCAACTTGACGCGCGTCACATCTTTGTTGACCCGAATTTCGTGACAACTAGTACACCCCAGCTGGATCGCCGAGTGGACGGCCTTCCCTTTTGATTTGTCCTCGTGGCACTCAATACATTTGGCTGACGGGGTGTTCTTTTCCAGGGGAACGGGGTGGACATCGGCTAGTACTTGGCTGCCGCAAAGCAGCATCAATACCGCCATGGCCATCACCACCGCGCAAGGGTGCTTACACTTGGCGTGCGCGGACCGGTTGAGAGGAAGTTCCGGCATAAAGACCCAAGAAAACTAAAACTTAAAAGCTCCGATGGCCCAAGGATGAACGCCTTAGCCATGTACTGCCGTACTGCCCGTCACCTTTTAATGTGATGCGAGTCACATGCAGGCAGCGGCTGTGACCACTTGAGACCGGTTCTCCTAAGATGAAGCCTCAGCGCGGTGAGCCGATCAATTCCTCTCAATGCAATAAGTTGGCTGCACTGCTATAAACTACCGTTCGCTCGACGAATCGTTGTATGTGATGGATAGGCAAGACGTTAAACTTCCCGACAAGCCGTGGGGAAAAGATACAGATCGTTTGTGTTAGTTGCTGCGGTATGACCGGTGCTGTAAAGAAATCACGGAACTGAGGAGCACTTCATGGGGCATCCACTTCTTGAGCTAACGAACAAGACGGCTGTAGTGGTTGGAGGAACCAGCGGCATCGGGCTTGCACTCGCTCGCGGGTTAGCCCAGGCCGGGGCGAACGTCGTGCCGACCGGCCGCCGGACTGATCTGGTCCGTGCCGCAGTTGCGGAGGTCGAGGCTCTCGGCCGACGGTCACTTGCACAGACTTGCGATGTCACGGACGTCGCAAGCCTCGAAGGACTCTTGAATTCTGTCTGCTCGAAGTTCGGCGGCGTTCAGATTCTCGTGAACTGCGCCGGCCGGACGAAGCGTATGCCTACGCTGGATGTTCCGGAGGCCGATTGGAACGCCATCATGGAGACGAACCTGAACGGGACTCTGCGCGCTTGCCGTATATTTGGCCGGCACATGATCGAGAAGCGCTACGGCCGCATCATCAACATTGGCTCGCTTTCTTCGGTACTAGGACTGTTTGAGGTTGCCGCCTATGGCGCCAGCAAGGCGGCAGTTGCTTCGCTAACCAAGTCCCTCGCCATCGAATGGGCGACATCAGGGGTTTGCGTCAATGCACTCATTCCAGGAGTTTTACGCACGGACATGAATGCTGCACTTCTTGATGGAACTGAGCGTGGCCGAGAGTTCCTGATGCGCACGCCGATGAAACGGTTTGGCAAGCTCGATGAGTTGGCGGGCGCGGCAGTTTTTCTTGCCTCCGATGCCGCCAGCTTCGTGACGGGTCATTTATTAGTGGTTGATGGCGGCATTCTCGCTAGCGGTGTAAATCAATAAATCGGCCCCTCTCTGGACTGGACGAAGAAGGCTTGACACTTGCCTCACGGATTGGTTTTGGCAGGGATATGCACCGGCGACATTTGAGTTCGCGCCTGCTTGACGATAGCCACGAATTTCCGAGCATTCTCCGCGATGATTTCTGGCTTCTTTGATTTCAGTGCGTCGGCCTGCACCAATTCTCCGCCGATCCCCAAGGCGGCAACGCCCGCCTCAATGAACTCAGCGGCTGTAGTCAGATTGACGCCGCCGGTCGGAACCAGCGGAATTTGCGGGAACGGGCCTTTCAGCGCTTTGATGTACTTCGCGCCTCCCACTTGGCCGCAGGGAAAAATCTTGACGAAGTCGGCGCCTGCCTCCCAGGCGGCCATGACTTCGGTGGGAGTAAGCGCCCCGGCCATGATCAACTTCCCTTCTCGCACTGCAAGTTCGACAGTCTGAAGGTTCAACCCGGGGCTGACCAGAAATTGCGCACCAGCATCGAGACAACGACGCGCGGCTTCCGCATTGAGAACGGTTCCAGCTCCGATGAGGACTCCTGAAGCGCTATGCTTCGCCAGTTCTCGGATGACCTCGATGGCGCCAGGCACTGTCATGGTGATTTCTACGATAGGAATGCCCCCTTCGCAAACTGCTTCGGCGGCCATTCGTGCTTCCTCCGCCGACGACGCGCGAACAACGGGGACGATTCCAATCTCAATGATCCGATCGCGAACCTTTCGCTTATCCATTGGAGGTCACCCTTTTTCTGCGCTTCTTCAGCGCGCGATGCGGGCTCCGACTCCTTTCATCACTTGCAGGACTTCCGGCAGGGTCGCCATCGATGTGTCTCCCGGCGTGGTCATCGCGAGCGCCCCGTGCGCGGCGCCACATTCCACGGACCACTGAGGGTCTTGTCCCGCCAGGAATCCGTAAATCAGGCCGGAAGCAAAGGAATCACCTCCGCCGACGCGATCGAAAATCTCAAGATTCTCTCGGTTCTTCGCCTGGTAGAACTTGCCACCGCAATAGCAGACGGCGCCCCAGTCATTTTGCGTGGCCGTCTTGGCTTTTCTGAGAGTGGTTGCAACAACCTGGAAGGGGAAATCCTTAGCGACCTTCGCGATCATTTGCTTGAAACCTTCGACTTCAAACGTGGAGTGGTGCTCGTCCATTCCAGGGACTTCGGAGCCGAGCGCCGCCGAGAAATCCTCTTCATTCCCAAGCATAACGTCCACGTAAGGCGCGATGCGGCGGTTCACCTCCTGGGCCCGCTGCTTGCCGCCGTGAGACTTCCACAGCGACGCACGATAGTTCAGGTCATACGAGACGACCGTGCCATTCCGTCGCGCTGCCTGCATCGCTTCCAACGTCACTTCCGGGGTTGTCGGAGAGAGGGCGCAGAAGATGCCGCCAGTATGAAACCAACGCGCGCCCTGCTTGCCAAAAATCTGATCCCAGTCAATTTCCCCCGGCTTCAACTGGGAGACCGCCGTGTGGCCACGGTCGTAGCTTCCCAGTGCGGCACGCACTCCGAAGCCGCGTTCCGTAAAGTTGAGACCGTTTCGAGCCGCGTGGCCCACACCATCGTGCTCTACCCAGCGCACCAGCGATTGGTCCACGCCACCCTGGTAAATAAGGTCCTGAAGAAGTCTCCCCACAGGATCGTCGGCAAACGCCGTAACGACCGCGGTGTCCAGGCCGAAACAACGCTTCAGTCCCCGCGCGACGTTGTATTCCCCGCCGCCTTCACACACTTCAAAGGAACGCGCGGTAGCGATGCGCCGATCGCCCGGGTCGAGCCGGACCATGACCTCGCCCAAGCTGACCAGGTCCCATCGGCAGTCTTTCTTCGACTTGATCGTCAACCCCATGCGCTCACCTCAGCCACCCGCTCAATGCAATACTCTCTAACCGTTACATTCTCACGAATTACTCAGAATGATTCCACAGTCACATCTAAGCTTTTTAAGAGATGGCGGCCGGCTCCATTCGCGGAATCAGCACGTGGATCACGGCTAACGCCACCAAATACGCGGAGCCGGCGATAAGAAATGGAATCATGTAGCTTCCCGTCCACTGCAAAACATAGCCCACGATCTTAGCAATGAGCATCCCACCAACGGCCCCGGCCATTCCACCGATCCCAACGACAGACGCCACCGCGCGCTTCGGAAACAAATCAGAAGTCAGAGTGTAGAGATTTGCGGAGAAACCCTGATGGCCCGCAGCTGCGAGTCCAATCAGCAGTACCGCTGGCCACAATCCAGAAACGCGGTAAGCAAACACAATGGGAACGATGCCGGTCGCGCACGCCAGCATGGCGAACTTGCGCCCAGAGTTTACAGAAGCCCCTCGTTGGATTAGAAAAGAAGAGAACCATCCCCCGGCCACGCTGCCGACGTCAGAAATCAGATAAATCACCAAGATTGGGAGCCCAAGTTGCGCCAGGTGAACGCCGTGCTGGCGTTCGAGAAAATCGGGCACCCAGAAAAGATAGAACCACCAGATCGGGTCGGTCAGAAACTTTCCGCACGCAAATGCCCACGTCTGCCGATATGGCAACAGGCTCAACCACTTGATTTTCTCAACGGGCTGCGGGGTATCGCCAAGGATGAATTCGAGCTCCGCCTTGGAACAGCGCGCATGGTCCTCCGGTTTCTGATAGAGCACGAGCCACAATGCGAGCCATGCGAATCCGAGCGATCCGACAATCACAAAGGTCCAGCGCCACCCAAAATGGAGCGTAACCCACGGCACGGAAAGGCCTGCGAGAATCACTCCCACGTTCGTGCCCGCGTTGAAAATGCCCGTGGCCAGCGCGCGTTCCTTCGCGGGAAACCATTCCGCGACGGCCTTAATACTGGCAGGAAACACGCCCGATTCCCCGAAGCCGAGCGCAATTCGCGCCAGGAAGAAACTCGATAGCGAGCTTCCGACAGCGTGAGCCATGGAAGCGAGGCTCCAAAATGCCATGATGATGGCATAACCCAATCGCGTGCCGAAGCGGTCGATCAAGTTGCCTACCACCAGCATGCCAAGTGCGTAGGCCGCCTGAAATGCAAAAACCAGATTGCTGTAATTGATTTCGCTCCAACCCAGATCATGCTGCAGCGTGGTCTTCAGGGCCGAGAGCACCCAACGATCCATGTAGTTCTTCGTCGTGCCGAGCAGCAGGAGGCCGCAGATCACCCAGCGGAAGTACCCGGCGCGAGAGGGAGCGGTTTGCAAATTTTCCACGGAGGGGCTTTCCACTACCAACTGTGCATGGTGCCGTCAAGCTTGCGGTTGATTGGTAGATACGCCCGAGAATATGGATACTTGGAAGCAAGCGCCTCATCAATATCCACGCCGAAGCCCGGAGCGTCGCCAGGATGCATCATCCCATCAGAAAAACTGTAAGAATGCGGGAAAACCCTGTCGGTTTCATCATGGTGGCGCATGTATTCCTGAATGCCGAAATTGTGAACGCTCAAATCGAAATGGAGTGCGGCCGCCATGCACACAGGACTCAGATCGGTAGCGCCGTGCGATCCTGTGCGGACATGGTAGTGCTCCGCGAGGCTGGCGATCTTGCGCAGATGAGAGATTCCGCCGGCGTGCACCACAGTAGTGCGAATGTAATCGATCAGTTGCTCCTGGATGAGCTGTTGGCAATCGTAAATGGAATTGAAAACTTCGCCGACAGCCAGCGGAGTAGTTGTGTGCTGACGGATGAGGCGGAAGCTTTTTTGAAGTTCGGCCGGAACGGGATCTTCGAGCCAGAATAAATGATAAGGCTCGAGGCTTTTTCCGGCGCGCGCGGCTTCAATCGGCGTAAGCCGATGATGGGCGTCGTGCAGCAAGTGAACATCCGGGCCAAATTCCTTGCGCAGCCGCTCGAATAGTCGCGGCACGAAGTTCAGGTACAGCTCTGAACTCCAGGCATTTTCCTTGGCAATATCCTTCTCCGCTGGCTCGTAATGCATTTGCCCGCGCCCAACGCCGTACGTGCTCGGCAATCCGGGAATGCCACTTTGCGCGCGAATCGCCTTATATCCGAGTTTCAGGTACTCGGCGACGGCTTTGACCGTTTCTTCGATGTCCGCTCCGCTGGCGTGGCCATAGACTAGAACGGAGTCGCGCGAAGCTCCTCCCAGCAATTGATACACCGGTGCGTTCAGCGCTTTGCCCTTGATGTCCCAGAGCGCCGTGTCGACGGCGGAAATAGCACTCATGGTTACCGGACCGCGCCGCCAGTACGCGCCTTTGTAAAGGTACTGCCAGATGTCCTCGATTCGCCGGGCGTCGCGTCCGATCAAAAGCGGAATGAGGTGGTCGGAAAGATAGCTGGCAACTGCGAGTTCACGGCCGTTTAGCGTGGCGTCGCCGAGGCCGTAAATGCCGTCTTCGGTCGTAATCTTCAGCGTTACGAAGTTGCGCCCCGGGCTGCACACAATCACTTTGGCGTCGGTGATTTTCATTGTTGATCTGAATCCTTTGTATCGCGAGGCGCAGAACCGTGGAAAAAGATAAACTCCCAGCACCCGCGGCCCCACTCAGCTCATGAAAATTGCTCGTTTACTTTACAACCGATACAACGATACCGAAAGCCCGCTACGCTTCGGACCTGCACCGTCTGCAGTTCTGGGCGCAACGCAGTGCTTAGTGCTGTGTGAGTTGGTGGCCGCCATTGTGAAAACTCTCCGGAGGACCGAGATAACTGGGTTTCACTCCGCCAAGATTGACGACCAGCTTCTGCAGCACCACGCCGGGGTCCACCATCCAAAACTTCAAAGTGTGATATCCCGTCCCTGCCAGCGAGTGAGTGGACGTTACTTTGCGAACGCCGTCTTTTACGGACGTTTCCCAATCCTTTACCGTGTGTTGCGCGAGCGCATCAATGATCTGCGGTACTCCGTCATCGAAAGACATGGCGTATCGCAGGCCGCGGCCCGGCACGAAATTCAACGTTGGCGCGAGGATCGCTTCCACTTCCGCCGTATGCGGATCGAAAAGATACAATTTGTATTCCAGACGCGGAGAATCTCGCGGCGGCGTCACACTTTCCGCCGTTACAGGAAACACGGACATAGACGACAGCGTCCGTCCGAGATCGTCAATTTTGTCCCACCGCGCCGAGGGTCCATCGATTTTCTTGTCGTAGTGCACGGCTTCCATCGAAACGTAGCCGTCGCTTTCCACAAATCCGTCCAGCGATTCTCGCGTGAGATCTTGCGGGCGAGAAGCGTTCACGCTCACAATCACCTCCTGGGCATTGCCGCCGGTGATTTTCACATAGCCGTTGGCGTGCCCCACAGGGACCTTGTCCCAATCCACGCTGATCCACACGCGCTTTTCTTTCTCAACGGTCCCTTTCGATTCGCTCAGCACGATCCACGAAACGCTGGCTGCGCCGGAAAATGCGAATGGCTCTCGTCCCCGATTAAAAACGTTGATGTATCGGCGTTGCTGATTGAAGACGTCGAATGGAGGGAGAGTTGCCTCGCCAGCAGAGCCGGGCCAAGCGAGCGCAGAACCCTCGATTGCCGCGCCGAGTTGCGCCGGGACAGGAATTTCGATCTCAGTGACCTTGGGCATCGCATTCACCGGCGGCTGATTCCAATACGTGTAACCAATGTGCGTTTGATCCATCATATGGTCCCACTTGCCGTGCGCCAGCGTGTGGTTGTAATCGGCGGATAGCTCCGCGTCGGCTTGAAACAAGGCGCGCGCCTGGGCAGCCAAATCGTTCGTGCTCGCGCGACCTTGCCTTGCATAAAGTTGGTTCCTGCCGGCCGTTATGTAGAGCTTCGTCACGATTGCAGACGCTCTTGTGGGGTACAAAACAAACTCGAAGAAAGCGTTGCGCTGGTTCTCCGGAAGCTTGTTGTAGATCTCTTCCGCTTTCGTCGCGGCAGCCTGGAAATCAGCGAACACCGTTTCCGCCTCCCGGTAATCCACCAAGCTGAAGGTGCTGGGCTCCAGTAATTCGGGTTTGCGCCTGCCGTTGTATTTCGTGTACTTCGCAAGTATGTCCGCAATATCCGGCGCGAACTCCGGTCCAAATTGCCGCTCTGCCCACAGCCTCGTGAATTCAGAGATCTTTTCCTTAGGCCAGTTCTCCGGCTTCCACGCCATGTTCAGAAAGAAATCGATCGGCAGTTCCATAGGCTTCAAATCACCCACGTTGACGATCCAAATGCGATCGGCGCCATAGTGATACGCGAGGTTCATCTGTTCCCACACTTTGGCAATCGGAATGGTGTTCAGCCACTTGTAGGAACGCGGATCGCCGACGTAATCGAAGTGATAGTAAATCCCAGCACCGCCGCTGCGCTTGCGTTCCTCCGTAGTCGGCAGCCTGCGAATATTGCCCCAGTTATCGTCGCACCAGAGCAGGGTCACGTCGTCGGGGACGCGCATACCCTTCTCGTAGTATTCCTGCACTTCCTTATAGAGGGCCCAATCCTGCGGCACCTTGGATAAATCACGGTTCACGCGCTCCGCAATTATTTTGCGCTGATCCGCCACGATCTTTTCCAGCAAGGCGATGTTGGCGCCCTCGCTCATCGGGAGGTCCCCATCTCCGCGCATGGCGAGCGTGATGATGCTCTCGTACTTTTTATTGCGCTCGACGCCTTCACTCCAGAATCCCTTCAGGAAGTCCGAGTTTGTCGAATAGTCCCATGGCCCTTTTCCATGCCGCTTCCACTCTTGTTGCGCGCGCAGCATCGGTTCGTGATGCGAAGTGCCCATCACGATCCCATATTCGTCCGCGAGTTGGGGATTCAGCGGATCATCCTCGTTGAAGGCGTTGTTCCACATAGCCGGCCAGAGATAGTTGGCTTTCAATCGCAGTAGGAGCTCAAAGACCTTGGTGTAGAACTCATGATTGTAGTTCCCATACTTTTCTTGTACCCATCCAGTGAGAGAGGGCGCTTCATCGTTCAGAAAAATTCCGCGGTACTTTACCGCCGGTGGCCCCTGCACATGACGGCCGGGCCTTACAAAGAGTTCATCGTGATGCTGAACGGGAACATCGGCCCACCAGTACCACGGCGAAACCCCAATCTGGTCGGAGAGATCGTAGACGCCGAAGATTGTTCCGCGTTTGTCGCTTCCCGCGATGATCAGCGCGCCGGCCACGCCCGGCAGCGCATCTGGCACGACTTGAATTAGAAACGATTCCCATTTTCCGGCAATGGGCGTCACATCGATTCTGTGATCACGGATCAGTTGATCGATGGCCTTGCTCTTTCCGATTGTGCCAACAATGATTACACTCGATCCAAGACTTTTCCCGTCGCGCGAAATCGCCGCGGTGTGCTTCGTCACACGTTCGATGTCCGCTTGCAAATCGCTGACGGCACGAATGACACCCGGGAAGTCAGCGGAATCAACAAGCAGCGTTGCAGCGACGCTTCGCTCCACGATACTGAAATCACCTGCATGATGAGCAAAGTCCACATAACGGTCCTCGCCGATCGACTGGGCATGAAGAATTGGAATCGCCAGCAAATAGGCCATCACGACTAGCCCGGTTCTGCGCACTAAGGATGCAAGCGAGGGTTGTCGGCGATGCGGGTTGGAAGAACGGTGGTTGCAAGAGAATAGAAGTGTCATGGCCATTCCGCAATGTTATGCCCGGAATTCAGCCCCCAGGTCAAACCCCAGATAATTCTCGACATTTCTATAGCAGACGTTTTGTACCATCGTGCCGAGGAGTTTTTCATCATTGGGTAATTCCCCATTCTCAACCTCTCGCCCGAGCAGGTTACAGAGAACTCGCCGAAAGTATTCGTGCCGCGGAAAGGACATAAACGACCTCGAGTCCGTTAACATGCCGATGAATCGAGATAGGAGCCCGGCATTCGAGAGGGCGTTGAGCTGCCATTCGATAGCTTCCTTTTGATCGAGAAACCACCACCCGCTGCCGAATTGAATCTTCCCTGCAACAGGTCCTTCTTGAAAACTGCCAATCGCGGTCGCAAACGCGTAGTTGTCCGAGGGATTAACGTTGTAAATGATGGTTTTCGGAAGCGCATGCTCCTGGTCGAGTTTGTCAAGAAACGAACAGAGCGCCTCCGCTTGATTCCAGTCCCCGATCCCGTCAAACCCTTTGTCCGCTCCCAATTCGCGCGAACGCCGCGTATTAACGTTGCGCAACGCACCCAGGTGCAATTGCTTGGTCCATCCTTTTTCGGCATCCAGCCGCCCGAAGAACAATAGGAGATATGAAGCAAATTGTTCGGCCTCTTCTTTGTTTGCGGGGACCCCGCCGCGCGCTTTGGCAAAGACAGCTGCCGCTTGTTGCTCTGTACAAGGGGCATCGCAGCAATATTTCAATCCGTGGTCGGAGAGCCTTCCTCCTTGCGAGTGGAAGTAATCATGCCGCTGCTTTAACGCGCTGAGAAAATCAACGATCGATGAGATATCAATATTGCTTGCTACTTCCAATCGCCCGAGCCATGAAATAAATATTTCTGGGGTCTCGACAGCGAAGGCCCTGTCGGGACGAAACGTCGGGAAGACGCGGAAATCTTTCTCCGAGGCGGCTATCGCCTGATGATACCTAAGGTCATCGCATGGATCATCAGTAGTGCAAATCACTCGGACGCGAAACCTTTTGAGAATCCCGCGCGCCGTCAGATCGCTACTTTGAAGCAAAATATTTGCCCGATCCCAAATTCCCTTGCCGCTAGCCTCATCCAACAGTTCCCCAATGTCGAAATATCGTTTCAATTCCAGATGCGTCCAGTGATAGAGCGGATTTCGCAGCGTAAACGGAACGGTTCGAGCCCAGGCCAGAAACTTTTCAAAGGGAGCCGCATCGCCTGTGCAAAAGCGTTCGGAAACTCCATTGGCCCGCATGGCCCGCCACTTGTAATGGTCTCCTTCAAGCCAGACCTCAAACAAATCCTTGAACCGGCGGTTAGCGGCGATATCGCTCGCAGAGAGGTGCGAGTGGTAATCCAGGATCGGTTCGGCCGCAGCGTAGTCGTGGTACAGGTGGCGGGCCGTTTTCGACGCCAGGAGGAAATCATCATGAATGAATTCCATGCAATCTCCGATTTCGCTCGCTTCCAATCTAACTGTGCATTAGAACAAGCCCTTGCCCCCGAGGCAATCTCAGCTCAAAGGCACTGAGGGCTAATCCGGCAACGTAGCTTCATGAACGATCGTGAACTGTGTGCGCACACCAGCGGCTTTAGGCAGGCCTGCTCGTCCAACCGGCTGGCCGCCGCCGATCCAGACTTCCACCTTGCCTGGCAAAATGTGATTCTTCCCAACTTCATCAACAACGCTCAAGTCGCGGTCGTGAAGTTTGAAGGAAACGTTCTTCTTCTGTCCACGGTCGAGATGCACGCGCTGAATGCCTTTCAACGCACGAAGGGGAGCGCCAGAGACGCCAGAGTGAGTGAGGTAGAGCTGGACAACTTCATCCCCCACCATTGTGCCGGTGTTCGAGATTTCGACCGAAACTGTTACCTCTTCCGTGGCGGGAACCTTTGTCTTATCGACGCGCGGCTTGTCATACGAAAACGTGGTAAAGCTCAGGCCGTATCCGAATGGATAAAGCGGCTCACCATCGAAGTAGCGGTACGTCCGCTTGGCCATCGAATAGTCTTCAAAAGCAGGCAATTGGTCGATGGACTTGTAAAACGTGATCGGCAACCGCCCCGCCGGGCTGAAGTCTCCCGCTAGCACTTCGGCGACGGCCGTCCCGCCTTCTTCCCCCGGGTACCAGGCCTCCACGATAGCGGGCAGATTTTCGTCCGCCCAATTCATTGCCAGCGCGCTGCCATTCATGAGCACCAGAACGGCCGACTTACCCAAGGCATGGATGCGCTCCAGGAGTTGTTCTTGCGGCGCCGGTAAGTCGATGCGCGTGCGGTCGCCGCCGGCAAATCCTTCCGCGTCGACTTCCATCTCCTCTCCCTCAATTCTCGGAGAGAGCCCCATGACCACGATTACGAGGCCAGCATTGCCGGCCGCTTCAAGGGCATGTTGACCTCCTTGATCCGGCAAACTCCAAATCAAACGCGCTTCGGAGCTGCGTATATTCTGGAAGTACTCGATCTTGATTGGGTACTGGCGGTCCTTTTCGAGATGGATTTTCTTCGTTTGCGTGGAAGCGGGGTGGTGGATCTTCCAGTCTTCAACGATCAAGTTGTCATCGAACCACAGTCGGTAGCCGTCCTGGCCCGTGAATCCGATCAAGTAGTCGCCGGTTTGTGGCGCCATGAGCACCCCAGTCCATCGGACGGAATAGTTCTTGAGCAATTCCGGTGAAATGCCGGTGTCGCCCCAGGCGAAATCGACCGATCCATCGATCTGACTCAGAATCGGCTCTCCTTCCAAAGTCATATTCGAGAAGTATTGCGCCTTCAAACCGTGAGGCGTGCATGACGCGGCCGGGCAAAGCGCGCTACTAGGGACCACGGCGGTAACTGGGCCGGTCAAACCCGTGCCTTGTACGTAGACGACCTTAGACTGCGGAAAACGGTTCCGAATGCCGGCAAGTATCGTCACAGGTTTTGAAGGGGTGCCGTTGTAGTTGCCCTCCAACGCGTCGAGATCGTCAGCGTCAGGGCCAATCACCGCAATCGTCTCGGGTGCTTTCTTTAGAGGGAGGAAATTGTCTTTGTTCTTCAGAAGAACAATGGCTTCGCGCGCGGTGCGCAAAGCCAGTTGTCGATGAGCTTCGGTGTCGTTCTCTCCGGCAATCACCGAGGAGTACGGCACCATGGAAGGTGGGTCGAACATGCCGAGTTTAAAGCGGGCCTTGAACAGACGGCGCAGTGAGCGGTCAATGTCGCCTTCCAAGAGGAGTCCCTGACGAACCGCCCCGAGAATCGCGGCGCGCTCTGTGCTCATAGCGTTCCGATAATCTCCGCAGATGAGATCCATCCCACCTTTGAATGCCGCGGCAACGCCTTCCTCCGGAGTTGGCGAGAAACGGTGACCGCCAAAGATGTCGGTCACCGCGCCGCAATCCGAAACCACATATCCCTGAAAGCCCCAATCGTGCCGGAGATGCTCTTCCAGTAGCGCGGTGTTCGCACATGCCGGCTGGCCATTCAGAGCGTTATACGCGCACATCACGGATTCAGCTTTTCCCTCGGTCACTGTCGCCCGAAATGCCGGCAGATAGGTGTCCTCCAGGTCGTGCCGCGACGGCTGAATATCCACTGTGTGCCGTGTAGATTCCGGACCACTGTGCACTGCGAAATGTTTCGGCGTCGAAACCGTTTTCAGATAAGTGGGATCGCTTCCTTGCAAGCCGGTGACGAACGCCACGCCCATTCGCGAAGTCAGATAGGGGTCTTCCCCGTACGTTTCCTGGCCGCGGCCCCAGCGCGGATCGCGGAAGATGTTGATATTCGGCGACCACACCGAGAGCCCGCGGTACCAGTCCGCAGCCCCATCCGGATGCACGGTTGCGGAATACTTGGCACGGAATTCCGTGCTGATGACATCGGCGACCTGGTGCACGAGAGGTTCGTCGAATGTGGCAGCTAGGGCAATCGCTTGCGGAAATACCGTCGCTGTTCCAGCTCGCGCAACTCCATGCAAGCCCTCATTCCACCAGTTGTATCCGGGAATGCCGAGCCGCGGAATAGCTTGAGCGGTGTGCCCGAGCTGCGAAACTTTCTCCTCGAGCGTCATCCGCGAAATCAAGTCATCGACTCTCTGTTCCACGGCAAGCTTTGGATTTTTGTATGCCGGCTCTGGCGACGATTGCTGCGCGGAGACCGTCGAGCAAATAGCTGCGCAGAAGAACGCGAAAATAAGCACGGCGATTTTCTTCCTCATAAACTCCTCTAGATCCCCGCAATTCTCGCTCAAAGCAGGCGTATAAATCTCCCACTCACCACGAATTTTTCTCGGACGGAGATTTCCCTTCTTCGACGGTAAAAACTCGATCCACACCCGTTACCGTGATGCTTTGTTTCTTCCCGCTCGGCCAATGAATTTCGATTGTATCCACCGCCGTTGCAGCGCCAAGCCCGAAGTGCACCCGTTGGTCCGAGCTCGACCCGTAAGATCCCCCGCTAAAAACGTCCGCCCGCTGCCGAATCCCACCCGCCGTCAGAAAAACTTTCGCCCCGATAGCGTCGCGCGGACTTTTGGGACCGCCAATCAGTTTCAAAGTTAGCCAGTGATTCCCGTTTTTGACGACATTGCGCAGCAGCGCCGGCGCTGAGTCTATATTATTGATGACCACGTCGATGTGCCCGCTGTTGAATAGGTCTCCGAATGCCGCCCCGCGGCCTGTGATCACGTCGGCCAAGCCGCTGCCGGTGGCCGGCGGCACCTCCTGAAACTTGGAACCGTCAAGATTCCGGAAGAGCTGCGGCCGTTCCGCCCACGTAGAACCCCAATCTTGCTTGTCAACTTCCGGGTAGACGTGACCGTTGGC
>JBGPIX010000059.1:0-19306 GCA_041485085.1 Candidatus Acidiferrum sp. | reverse complement strand
TCGTACTCCTCCCGCTGAACCGGGGAGAGTTCGCCGAGTACATACTTCACTGCCGCCTGCAGCCGTATTGTCTCGTTATGGTCCATTTGTGCCATCCGAAGGGTAGTGCAGGGGGGAGCTAAAACGTTTCACTAGTTCCCCAAACCCGTCGCCCGCCGGGCAACCCCTATTTGCCCTTTCTCATAGAGCGCCTTGAACTTATCCTTGGCTCGGTGCACTAGTACCCGAAGGTACTCCCGATCGACTCCCATCTCCCGGCACACTGTGTCTTTCTCCTTATCCTCTAGGAAGATGGCACGCAGCAGCTCGCGGTCCCGCTTGGGCATTGCCTCGAGGATACGGCGCACTTGCTCCGCGGACTGCTTGGTAACCAGCATCCCCTCTAGATCCAATACTTTATCGGGTATCTCCATGTGGTCGTCCTCCAGAGGCTGATTCTTGGCGGAAGAGCGGTAGAACTCCTGTAAAACGTGGTTGCAAATCGAGTTAACGTAGGCCCCGAAGCGCTCCGGCTGGCGTATGCCGCCATCCTTCCGCAGGTTGGCAATCACCCGGATAAAGGTTTCCTGCCTCAAATCATCCACTTGGTCGGAAGTCAGCATCCGGGAGCGCAGTTTGATGCGCAGAAGTTGCTCAAAATACGCGACAAAGTGCTGCTCGGTTGCGGGATCCCCCGCCCGCAGCCGCTTGACGTACTCCTCGTCGAAATTGAAGAACTCCACGCGAGCCCTCGGCTTCTTGGCGCAGGAGTATAGCCTCGCCCCCCACTAGACGCAATGGAGCAACCGTTTCCTTTCAAATGTCCTGAAACGGAATCGCCGTCACCCGCACTACTCGTTTGTAGAGACCCCCAGTACGCTCGGGAGTCCTTATCCGTGGGGAACCTTCCCCGGTCCCCATGTGCCCCAGTGGGCGCATCCTGGCCCGCCCTGAACGGGCGAGGATGCGCCTCCCTTCTCCCGAGGGTGGGCCCAATCAATGGAGGGTTTGTGGCAAGTCCGGTGCGTTACTCAAGTGCGTCAAAAAATCTCCCTTATCCATTCCCGCGGACCGCGGCGTTGCAATCAAACTCGCCAACGAATGGAACATCAGGCCTTCCCCCTGTGACTGCCTTGAGCGTCGAATTTGTGGCCAAGCCCCAGGAAGCCCATCGCGTACAAGCCACGATTCCCGCCGCCATTGCCGGTGCGCTGAAAGATGTAAACGGTTTCGCTGGATGCCTGGTCATGGTTTCCGATCAGGAAGCGCGCCTGGTCACCGTCGTCACCCTCTGGGCCGGAAATGATCGTGCAAAATGCTGCAATCAAAACGTCCGCTGGGTCCACGCGCTGCTGAAGCCATATCTCGACCGCTGCCTGCGCGTGCAAACCATGGTCGCGCATTTGCCGGTGCTGCCGATGTTGCAATTTCTGCCGGCGATTCCGCCGGAAACTAATGCCTCCGAAGAGTGTTCTATGATGCAGGATCGTATTTCCGAAGATGAAACCGTTTGCGTGGCATAGCGCATCTTACATAGAGCGGAAAGTTCGAAGTAGAATGAGATCGGCAATAGGGTTAACTCAATGGGCCTGGGTCCAATGGATACGAAGCATGGGAAGCGAAACTGCCGGGTGGGTTCTTGTGGCAGCGCCGCGATTACATCACTGGATCACCAGGCTCTCTGCCTGAACCATTTCCTGCTCCGCTGCTACGAAAAGCTGGAGCGCGTTGATCCCCGCGGCCGCAAATTCACCGCCGATCCCGTTGACCTGGCCTCCATGCGCGCCTTCATCGAGGAATGCTCGCGAAAAGCCCTCGACGTCAGCCTCCAGTCTCAAAACTTAAGCAATCTCCAGCGCGGCCGCTTGCTGGACATTTTGCTCTGGGCCGGCGAACTCTTCCTCCTGTTGCGCATCCCACGCCTCACTATCGCCCAATCCATGGCCTCTTCCGAATCTCATCTCGCCGCCCGCGCCGCTTCCTCGAATTTCTAAGTCATCATTGCTCTTGTTTCAGACCCGCTCTTTGAATTTGATTTTGTGCGCGCGGTACCAGCCTGGCAAACGACAATACACCTGTCCCTAAACTGAGCCTCTGTACAGATGGCAGCGTACCCCCTGAAGCGTAGCCTGCCGGGCAGGGGGCTGTACCAAACCGGTACAGCGAACACACTATGCGTACTATGAAAATTTTGCCGTTCGCGCTGGCATTCGGCGCATTTCCTTTGGCTGCCACCGCCCAGCAACAGACCACCATGAGCCAGGTAGTGGACAAAATCGTCTCGCAAGAGCAGGTGGAAATGCAGATGCTCCGCCAGTACTCGCCACTGGTGGAAACCTATATTCAGAATTTTCGCGCCGACAAGCAGCTGGGCGCAGTGCCGGAAGGCGACAAGTATTTTCTGGGCCGCGCCGAATTGGCGAAAGGCGTGGAGCTCGAGCCGCTAACCCGCGGCACGGGCAGCGCCAAGCACAACAAGTTATTCGGCGGCCTGGGCAATTTCTTCTCCACGGAATTTCTCCCCCAGGGCTTTCTGCAGATGATCTACCTGGACATGAATGGCTTCGATCGCCAGCACTACACGTTTGCGTACGTTCGCCGCGAATTTTTGGGCGAAGTCCGTTGTCTGGTTTTCGATGTCGATCCACTAAGGAAGAACGACAAAGGACGTTTCGTCGGCCGCATCTGGGTCGAGGAGCAGGATTATCACATCGTGCGCTTCAACGGCGCCTACGGCGGCTCGTCCTTGATCAGCAGCTATTTCAATTTCGACAGTTGGCGCACCAACGCCGGAAAGAACCAATGGCTCCCCGCCTTCATCTACAGCCAAGAAGGCGATGTCCAGGACAAACAGACGAAGAGGATGGGATTCAAGCCATTCCGGGCGCAAACGCGCCTGTGGGGCTACGATCTGGGCCACGTTTGGGAAGAACAGGAGCTGAACAAAGTCCTGGTGGAGTCGCCGACACCGGTGAAAGATGAAGCCGACGCTGCCAACGACTACTCCCCGCTTCAAGCCGAGCGTTCCTGGAGCCGTCAGGCGGAAAACAACGTTGTGGACAGCATGGAGCGACTAGGCCTGATGTCTCCTTACGGAGACTGTCGATAAGGTCCTTGAAACGGTCGTCAACAACCTCGAAGTCTCCAACGACCTCGATATCCAGCCGGAGGTCCGCTGCCGTGTGCTGATGATCTCCACGCTGGAGTCCTTCACCATCGGCCACACCATCGTTCTGAGCCGCGGCTTGGTGGACGTGCTTCCCGACGAGGCCAGCCTCGCCACCATCCTCGCGCACGAGCTTGGCCACGTGGTTCTGGGACATCGCATGGACTCCCAATTCGCGTTCCTCAATCGCGTGCGCTTTGACGAGAAGGATACGTTCCGTCACTTTGGATTTGCTCGCACACCTGAAGAAGAACAAGCCGCGAACCAGAAAGGCATCGAACTGCTGAAGAAGTCGCCCTACAAGGAGCAGTCCGGAACAGCCCGGCAATTTCTCCAAGCTCTAAGGGACCGCTCGAGGGACATCCCCAACCTGATCAGCCCGCACCTCGGCAACAGAGTCCCGACAGGCTGGAGCATCGTCGCCGCGGTATTCTCCGCACAGTCGGCTGATGAAAAACCAGCAGCAAACTTGATTGCCGCGCTGCCGCTCGGCGGCCGCATCAAAATCGAACCATGGAACGATCACCTACAAATGCTCAAGTCCAAGCCAACGGGCACGGTAGCGGAATCGGAGAAAATGCCCTTTGAAGTCACTCCGTTTCTCATCTATCTCACGCGCCAAAAAAATCCATCCCCGCCCGAACCCCCCAGCGCCGTAGCCGCCGTGGTGGATTCAGACGCAAAACCGTAGTCAACTGAAGTAGACCGCGAGGGCAAGAAAGGGACCTGCCCATTTTCTGGCCTTCCCACCAGTTCCGTCCGTACGAGCCGAGTTGTAAATTGTAGCTGTCCCAGTCCAAAGGTGAGGCCATGAACGATTTCACCGCTTGGATGCAAAGCAATTGGTATGCACTAGGGAATCTCCTCAGTCAATTTGCCTTCCTGGCCGCAGGTGTCTGGTTTGCGCGCAAAATCCTGAAAACCATGCGAGCGTCCCAGGAACAGGTCGGAGCGCTGCTAAAACTCTCAGTCACTGGCACGATCGGCGAGCGGCACCAGTCGAGCGCCGAACGCTCGTTCGCCAATGCAAGCCCGTATTGGCTCACGCCGTCAGAAATCCCTCCAGCTCCTCCGCTGGAACTACCAGAAACCGGCCCAAGCCGCTGGGCCGTCGCCCGCCACAGTGTGGAACTCGCCGGACACAGCCTGAAGGTGTGGTTGCAAACACCCATGAGCACCGGACCCGCCGCCCCCTGGCGCAAAGCCGTCCGCTGGCTCCAGTCCCCAGCCCGAACCTAACCGCAGCGGGGCGGACCGCTCAATCCCAGACTCTCCCACATTGTTCACCACGTAGGGACGGGGCTTGCCCCGCCCTCTTTCATCCTCCCCCCTCCCTCCCAGTCTAGTTTCTGCCTTCCAGCTTCTAGTTTCCCCAATCCCACGGACGCGCGCCCCTACTCCCCGATGAATTGAAGAGCTGGTATCTCTCATCGCATGCTTATTTCAGTGACGGAGGTCAGCAGTCAATCGGATTGCTTTTCCGCGGGCAGCGCGACCTAAGTTCTTGATCCTAATTGAGTTGAACGTCCTGCAAGTTGTTGCAAAGGTATAAATATCCTGTTGTACTTTTACTCATCAGAGTAAATATATCTCTAGGCAATAGACGCGGGACATCTCTAAGGTAGAGATGTTTACTATATTAAGAGTTTCTCACGGAAGCGCCAAGCGGCATCAGGCCAGGCATAGATGAGAAAAGATCGTACCCTTGGGATTGTTTTACCGACCCTCTTCTTCTTGGTCGGGGCCTACCTCCTGTACCAATCGACTTCCCGCTCCGAATGGTACCTAGACCTTTACCTCATCGCTGGTGCGACCATCTCGGCGATGGGCCTGCTGACAGCGTCCTGGACAATCCAGCGACACCTGTCGATCAAGAGAATGGAGCACCATGCCGGAAGACTTCACCAAGTCGAGCCCAGATAGAACTGTTAACACAATGGAGGAAAAAAACCGGCGCAGAAGCGAGCGTGTCGTTCTGCGCGTCCCACTCCAACTGTCGACCAAGATGCCGGACGGGAAGAGAATAAGCATCGAGGCCCATAGCCTCGTCGTCAATGCTCACGGTGGCCTGCTGGACTTGGGAATGGAAATACTCAGAGGACAGCATGTGATTCTCAGTAACTCAGGAACGGAAAGCGTGGCGACCGGCAAGGTAGTGCGCGTAGAGGGATCGGAAGAGGGACGTTTTTCAGTTGCATTTGAATTTGACTGTCCGGCTCCCCACTTCTGGCCGGTCAGCTTCCCGCCCACCGATTGGTCCTCCGTCGAAGCCGCAGTTTGAAACCGGCGTATGCGGATAGTTTTCCTGGCTTTGTGAGGACCAAATGAAAGTTGCCGGACAACCAATCAAGGTTTTGGTGGCTGACGATTCGAAGACGGGGGAAGACGGGGGACAGACGGGAAGTTACCCGCTCTCTGAATCTTTCAAACGCTAGCAGCCAAACAAGGCATGTCAAACAAACATCAGATAACGTCCCGTCTGTCCCCGACCTCTGTCCCCGACCTCTAGGGAGACGAAATATGAGCTTGCAACACGGCGGGAGCATCGCTCCAAACGAAGAGAAACTCGGCGTGAAGGACATTTATGGCCCGCTCATTGAACTGGTCACGCACGGACAAGACAATAAGTTGAATCTATTTTCCAGCTTCCTATTCTTCCAATCGATACTCCTCCTCGCGTGGGCGACTGTATGGCAAATCCAGCAGGCCCCGGGGAGGGATGCAATCCTCCTAGTGTTTAGCGTCTTTGGAATTGCAAGCAGCGTTCTATGGGCTCGGATCGGTTCTGACTACGCCGACGCCTCTCGACAATTCAGCGACGTTGCGGAAGAATTCGAGAAACTGCATTTCGAGACTGGTATTCCACACTTCTTGAGCGCCCGAGGAGAAACGGTACGTAAGAATGTATTTGGTGGAAGGCATTTGATTGGATTTATCTCCTGGGGTTTTGCCGCTTTATACGTCGTCCTTGAATACGTTCTCTGCAAGTGGAGCCGATAGGCAGGAGGTGGGAAGGTCGAATCTTCCTGGCACACCATTCCCTTTCAGTGAATTTTCTCCGAAATCCCTTTGCTTGAGACTCTATTTTGCCGACGGCATGACAACCTGCCATTGCATGGTGTCATTCCCGATCAATTGAGGCGCGAACGTGATGCATCTACCGCGCGACTTAACCTCGAAGTGGGAGACGACAGGCACTCGTGTGACGGTGACCTTGTACTCGACGTGGAAGGCTAGCTTTTCCACTTCTTCATGATTGACACGCACCCGACCTGGCCCAAAATTCAATTCTCCGTTAACAATACGATGGTAGATTCCAGCCGGTACGGGCTCTTCGAAGAATGCCATTAGGTCAGCATCACAGACTTTCATGCTCCAGATGTTGAGTTGAGCCCAGAAATTAACGGGCCTTCCTAAGCATTCTAGTTCCGAAGTCTCCGGGGAAACTGGCTTGGGGTCCAAACCCGCGCTCCCGCGCTTAAACATCGTCACGTCGAGCTGTGTCATTTCGGGCGATCGAGTGAAAAACTGAAAAACCTCCTCCCCGGTCTGTGCATCGTACTCGGCGGCAAGCAACAAAGTAATTCTGGGGTCCTGTTTCGCCTGGTTCACCGCATCGGAGGTATAGGATTTCGCAACAAAACAGCCGGAGGTGGCGCGTGACACATCTATCTTTTCCGAGAAAATGATGATTTCATTTTTGTTAACAGCTTCTTTCCAATTCTTGCACTCAAAAATGAAAATTGGTTTGTAACCGGGCGCCAAATCGGCGGTTACATAGACGTCGATTTCGTGACGGACCTCGTTAACCATGATTATTTTCTTTTTCTCGACTATCGGTCTTCTGCCCATGCCTATTGAGGACTGCAGGATGACTTCCTCAATTGCAGCTACGGCGTTTTCAAGTGCATCGCCCTTATCTTGTGGGGTGTCCATCGGCATTCATCTTAAAGCGCGTTTGGGACGCAGACAATGGGACGGCTGGCCCGGGCGCAAAATCCTAAGCTGAATTTGGGTGCCCCGTTCTCGGAGTCGGAGGGCGGGGCTTTTGACTTTGCTTCTTTCTTGTTTGTCTCGCATCCACAGAAACCATTCAGCACCCCCTAATAGCCGTTCAATCGAAGATCCCGACCTTGTCGGGACCCTCATTTTCGACCATTCGCTGTAAACCACTTAACATCTTCGTTAAGGCGGGTGGCACAGCCTTAGAACTTGAGACCGTTCCGGGTGGCCCATGCTTTCGGTTTCTGAAAGCGTGGGGCTTTTGACTTTGCTTCTTTTCCCGTTCGTCCCGCGTGATCAAAAACTGTTCAGCGGCCCTAATAGCCGTTCAGCCCTCATTTTCGACCATTCGCTGTAAAACACTTAACATCTTCATTAAGGTGTGCTATTCTCTCCCGTGTACACTAGCTCAGAGCCCCGATTCCGGCCCGGTCTAAGAGGCGACCGCCCCCGAACCATGCTCGCCCGCTACCAGGTTTTTTCCTCTTCCTCACTAGTCTCAGGCCCTCGATTATTACTCTTATCTAAACTCAAGGCTCCGATAAACCATGCAGAATCAACACTTCTACAAGTGTTCTTTCTAAAGAGCTTAAAACCATTTGAAATCAACACTTTTGAAAAAAGGGGGGAGGGGTGGTCGTTATGGTTAACCAATTGTTTTAAGAAAGTATCTGTCCGAGAGCTTCCCTGGAATCCCAACCTTCCATTCTCCGTACACACTTCCAAGTTCCGTATCCCGCAAATCCTTTGTTTGCCACTCTTACGAAAACACCAGGGGTGTGGGGAGATTCTTCCCATTTCGGAACTCGTCCCTCGCCACTCGCCACTTCTATTCTGGTTGGAAGACTACGATGAGTAACTCAGTCGTTGTCGGAGGGACGCGCGGAACTGCGTGCTCGGCCAGTGAGCCGTGCGGCCCACTCGGTCCATGGCATGGCTTCAAACTCCGCCAGGTAGGAATACGCGACGGGCACGACCAGCAAAGTCAGCAGCAAACAAAGCGTCTGCCCGCCGATGATGGTTACCGCGATGGAGGCGCGCTGCTCCGAACCGGCGCCGATGCCGATGGCTACCGGGATCAGTCCGGCGATGATCGAAAGCGTGGTCATCAGAATGGGCCGCAATCGCACGCGATTCGCTTCCAGGATCGCGTCTCGCACCGGCATGCCTTCGGTGCGCAATCGATTGGTGTAGTCCACTTGCAAAATGCCGTTCTTTTTTACGATGCCGAGCAGCAAGAACATTCCCAAAGCGCTCCAGAGGCTCAGCGCGCGCCCGGTGATCCACAACGAGAAAAGTGCGAAGGGGATGCTCAGCGGAAGCGTCAGCATAATAATAAAAGGATAGGAAAAACTCTCAAACTGCGCCGCCAGCACCATATACATAAAAATCGAGGCCAGCAGCATCGCCAGCACGAGATTCCAGGTAGTCTCCTCCAGGACTTTCACTTGCCCGGAAAAGACGTACGAATATCCAGCCGGCAGCCCCACTTCTTTGATGGACTGCACGGTGTGAGCCGCGGCGAGGTCGAGCGGATACCCGGAAGCCACGTTGCCGAAGACGCTGACTTGAAATTCACGGTTGTAGCGCTGCAGGCTCGCAGGCCCGGCGCCGCGGCCGATGCTGGCGACGTTTTCCAGTCGCACCTGTCCCAGTTTTGTCGAGGGCACCATCATGCGCGCCAGAACGTCGGGATTATCGCGCTGCTCGGGCAGCAATTGCATCGTGACGGGATACTGTTCCGAGCCTTCTTTGAAGCGGGTAATTTCGTCTTCGCCGGAATAAAAAAGCCGCACGGCATCGCTGACATCGGTCATGCGCACACCAATGTCGGCGGCCCGCTGGCGGTCCAGCTTCACCTGCAGCTCTGGCGTATTCAGGTTGAGGCTGGGATTGACGTCCACGAGCTCGGGATATTTCGCCATCCTGCCGGCAACTTGCTTGCTGAGTTCCGCCAGTTGGTTCAGGTCCGGCCCTCGAATCACCGCGGCAATCGGGAAATAAGTTTCGCCGCCGAGCACCGATGGCAGCCGGACGCTATAAGTCATGTTGCGATAGTCAGCGAGAATTGCGCGCACCGCCGTGGCCATCTGCGTATGGCTGCGCTTGCGTTCGCTGCGCGGCACCAGCCCAATGAACAAATGCGCGTGATTCGTAGGACCATGCGTGAACGCCTGCACAAAAGCAACTTCCGGAAATGCCGCGACGCTCTCGGCGATGGACTGCGCAGTCTGCGTGGTTTTCGCCAGCGCCGTGCCTTCGGGGAGAGTGAAGGAACTGATCAACTCCGATTGATCGTCGGCAGGAATCCAGTCGCGTCCCACGAGGTGATAAAAACCAAACGTCGAAAGAAACGTCACCAGGCAGATCAAAATGATGGCGCGGCGATGCGCGAGCGACCAGCGCAACATCAGCATGTAAAACTGTTCTACTTTGTGGAGGAATCCTCCGGAATGCGCTTTCTTTTCGCTTCCATCCAATTTCAGGAAACGCGAGCTCATCATTGGCGTCAGCGTGAAGGCTACCAACAACGAAACGAGGATGGCCATCGCCATGGTCCATCCGAAAGAATTCACATATTTCCGCGCGTAACCGGTCATGAAGGCGATGGGCAGAAAAATAATCACCAGCGAAAGAGTCGTGGCCATCACCGCTAGGCCAATTTCTTTGGTGGCCTCGATCGCGGCGTGAACGCGGTCTCTTCCCTTTTCTTCCATAAATCGAAAAATGTTTTCGAGGACGATGATGGCGTCGTCGATGACGATTCCCACGGCCAGCGTTAGCGCGAGGAGCGTGATGTTGTTGAGTGAAAAATCCATGCCGCGCATCAGCGTGAACGTGGAAATGATGGAAGCTGGGATGGCCACCGCGGCAATCAAGACGGCGCGCCAATTGCGAATGAAAAGCCAAACAACCAAACTCGCGAGAACGCTGCCGAAAATCAGATGCTCGATGAGCGAATGGACGGAAGCCTTGATGAAATCGGAAATGTCATGCACGACCTGAAGTTGCACGCCGGGCGGCATCTGCGCGCGTAAGTCATCGAGCTTGCTGCGCACGTCGTCTGCGACGCGCACGGTGTTGACGCCGGACTGGCGTAGAACCTGAATGGACACCACGTCCTGGCCGGGAAGGCCCTTGCGAAAAAGCGCCGACCAGGTGCGCAGTTCCTGCGCGCCATCCTCGACTTGCGCGACATCGCGGACGCGCACGGGCGTGCCTCCGCGCGTGCCGATTACAATTTCGCCGAATTGTTCCGCCGACGTGACGCGCCCGAGCGTTCGAAGGCCCAGTTCTTGAGGGCCGGTGATCATACGCCCGCCGGGCGCTTCGATGTTTTCACGCTGCAACGCCGAGCGCACGTCGAGGACCGTGAAGTTGTGAGCGGTCAGCTTCTGCGCATCCAGCAAAACGCGGACTTGCCGGCCCTGCCCTCCGTTGAGATCGACGCTGCCGACCCCGTCCACGGTTTGAATGGCGCGGCGGATTTGTTTATCGGCGATTTCGGTCAGCTCGCGGCGGCTCATGGGGCCGCTCACGAGGAGTGTCATGATGGGATCAGACTGCGGATCCTGCTTGGTGATGATGGGCGGGAGGGTGTCGCGCGGCAGGCGGTCAATGGCGCCAGCAACTTTTTCGCGAATGTCCTGAGCCGCGCCCTCAATGTCGCGCTCCAGCACAAAAGTACAGGTGATGTCGGCAAAGCCCTCGAATGACCAGACATTAATTTCATCAATGCCGCTGACGGAAGAAATGGCATCTTCAAGCGGCAAAACCACTCCAGTGACAACTTCTTCGGGAGTTGCTCCGGGCAGACGCACTTCCACGTTCACGGTGGCGGGGTCCGCTTTGGGAAAAAGATCAACGGCCAGCCCGCGATAGGAAAACAAACCGAGCGTCACCAGGAATGCAATCAGCATCACCGTGAAGACGGGATACTTTACGCAGGTTTCGGCAAGCTTCATCGTTTTATCGGCTCATCGGTACAACGTTTGATGCGCTGAATCTCAGTGCGCGGATTGCTTCGCCGCCGGCGTGGTCTCCTCAGCTTGCTCTCGCACGACGGAGCCTTCGTGCAATTCGCCGGAAATAGCCACGGCCACGCGGTCGCCGAGCGTCAATCCCTCGGCCACTTCAAAACGCCGCCCGTGTTCGTCTTCGGTCTGGCCTGCGGGGCGAATTTGCCTTTCGGTGACATGATTGCCGTTCAGCAGAAACACTTTGTAAACGCCGTAGCGGTAATTCACGGCGCGCTCGGGGAGAAAGATGGCCTTTTCTTCTTTTTCGCTGGGAATGGAGGCTTGCAAGAAAAAGCCAGGCTTCAACCGACCGTCCGGATTCGCGAGGAGCGCTTCCGCTTCGAATGTGCGGGAATCCTGCGCGACGGAGGGATTGATGCGCGAGATTTTTCCTTGAAACGTTTCGCCGGGGAAAGCTTCCACGTGCAGATCGACCACGGCTCCGTCTTTGACCCATCCGGCCCAGCGCTCCGGCACGGCGAGCCGTGCACGCAAGCGGTCGGTTCGCACGAGCACCATCACCGGACTTTGCACGCGCAGGTATTCACCGGGATGCACGCTGCGCGTCTTGATGGCGCCTGGAAATGGAGCGCGGATGGCGGCGTCGCCCAGTTTCTTTTCGGCGAGGTTTTCGCTCGCTTCGCTGGAAATCAGCAGGGCCTTCAGCCGATCGACTTCCTGGAGCGCAACGGTATACGTCGCCCGGGTACTCTGAAAACGGCTCGCGGCTTCGTCCAATTGCTGCTGCGAAATCAGATTGTCCTTGTACATTTGCTGCGCGCGGCCGTACTTGCGATCGGCGTCAAAGAGGTCTGCTTCCGCGCGCTGTACCGAAGCAATCCTTTTTGGATCAGAAGGTGGAGGATCGTTTGGCCCAATGCCTAGTTGCGCGCGTACTTGTGTAACGAGCCCGCGCTGGCGGTCTACTTCAAATTGCAGCTCCTGAGGATCGAGCGTGATCAGCGGCTGGCCTTCTTTGACGTTGTCACCGACGTCGGCAAGCACTTCAGCCACTCGGCCTTCGACTTCCGAGCTTAGGATGCTTTCTTCAAAAGCATATAGCGAGCCCACAGCTTGGATGCGCCGGCGGGCGGTTTCTGCGGCGACAGTATAAGAATGGACTGGCGTGGGGTGAGCCGCGTCTCCCAGGACGCTGGCCGTCTGATTCTTTGAACACCCTGCGGCAAGGAGCGTAATCAATGCAAAGGACGGGACGAGGAAATTCAAGCCTCGCCGAAAACCGCACTCTTGTTCGACATTTTGACGCACGATGACTGGCAATCCCCCGTCTTCTTGTTTTGACGTGCGACGATAGCCAAGGGTTTCGGCCTGCACTCAAACCTATGGATTGTACCAGCGCCGGGGCAAGAATCCACATTGCCTGCAGCGTTTGGTAGTACTGCATCAGTCTGGGAAAGAAGAGCCGCAGCGGCAAGGGTTGTTTCCAGGTGGTCCGTAATCCGCCCGCAATCGGCGATAAACTACAAATAGGGTTTCATACTTCGCACAACGGGGATTCCGGGAGTCTGCGAGATCTCACTTCAAACTCTGCCCGCAGAGAAAAGACAGACTATCCATCGCATGCAACGCGCAACAAGCCGCCCAGTGTTGGGCAAGGAGCTTCAGAGCGTTCGACCTCCAACATTGTTGTTACCCAACCCCGCAGTCCAAGTGTGTTACTTCGACTGCAATGATTCGATATATTCGGTCAAGTTGTGAATTCGTAGCTGAAGTTCCGCCGTGTTCGCTCCATGAACGGACGAAGTGCCCAGTATGCGCCCCCATATCGGCATGTCACCTGAACCGTGGGCCGGTATTGAAGTACCAGAACGCAATACCTCGGCAACATGAGCGGAAGGAAACTTTCCGTTATTGCCCTTGGCCAGCGTCGTGAGGTCAGTAGGAGGCACCTTAAGCGCAGAAACGGCTGGACCGTCTCCCTTTCCCGCTTTCCCGTGGCAGACGGCGCAATATTCCACATACATTTCCTTGCCCGATTCTGCGGCAGTGGACTTCATCGGAACTTTCTTAATTTCCTTCTTCTGTGCCGTCCCAGCGGTTGGTTCCTGTGACCATGCTGCGAGACCTATGCTCAAAATAAGGCCCAGTAATGCAAGACTGATCCGCTTCATGACTCACCTCCTTGTAAAGTTATTCAATTCGGTTGATTGGCGAGGCCTAATAGATTATCGATGGACCCACCTGTATCTAAGACTCTTCAATGTCCGAAGTCAGTGACGGGTGTCACGTACGCCGGCCTGAAGGGGGACACGGTCAAAGGCCGGCGAGTGCAGTATCCAAATCAAATAGTCCGTTTGCTCTCTTTCCTCGCGAATGCGATTCCCACTGGACGCATAGCCGGATTTCCGGACAATGGGCTCGCTGGCCAGAAACGACCGACGGCCGGTGAAATCAGAATTAAGCCGCTCGGGTGCGCTCAAAATGGTATAACTTCGGCGGCTTAAAAGTTGAAATCGAGTGAGTCTGGGAGCGTGGCTTTGAGCACGGTTAGAGAAGCTACCTACGAAGTCTTGCGCAAACTAGGGATGACGGTGATTTTCGGCAATCCGGGCTCGACGGAATTGCCTTTTTTGCGCGACATGCCTCCGGATTTTAGATATGTACTCGGGCTGCATGAGCGATCCGCTGCAGGAATGGCGCTGGGGTTCGCCATGGCGCGCGGAAAAGCGGCTTTCGTCAACTTGCACTCGATCGCCAGCGCGGGCAACGGGCTCTCTGCCATCATCGATGCCGCGGCCGGGCACGTTCCCTTGGTGGTAACGACGGGGCAGCAGGATCGGCGGCAGGTCCTGGCGGAGCCATTTTTGGTGAGCCGCGCCGTGGATGTCGTGAAGCCTTACGTAAAATGGGCTTGCGAACCGCTGCGAGCTGCGGACGTGCCGGCGGCCATTGTGCGCGGGTATCACCTGGCGATGCAGCCGCCGATGGGGCCGGTATTCATTTCTATTCCGATGGACGACTGGACGCAGGAATGCAGATCCGTGGACGTTCGCGAAGTCCATCCAACTGTTTTGGCGGGTCCCGTCGCGCTGGATGCCGTGGTTCGCGCGCTAGATGCCAGCCGCAATGCGGCGATCGTGGCGGGCTCGCAGATTGAAGAAGACCACGGATGGGATGAAGCGCTCGCGCTCGCGGAACATCTCAACGTGGATGTGTATCAAGAACCGATCGCGCCCCGAGTGGCGTTTCCGCGAACGCATCGGCTTTTTCGGGGAAATCTTTTCCCGGCGCAGCAGCCGCTAGCCGATCAGTTGGAGGCTTATGACACGGTTGTAGTCCTGGGCGCGCCGATTTTCCTCTATTACGCGTACGTGCCGGGCAATGCGATTCAGCCTGGGACCAAACTTTTTCAGATCACCAATTCGCCGAGCGATGCTTCGGCCGCGCTCTCGGGAAACAGCATCGTCGGCAATCTCGCTTCCGCGATGAAATATATTCGCAGCCACGCCAAGGCAAGAGCGCGCAACGTGGTATCCCCCCAAGCTCCGCCGCCCGAAGCCAAAGCGGAATATCCCATCACGCCCGCGTTTCTTTTCAGCGTGTTGAACCGTGTGATGCCGCGCGATGCGGTCATCTGTGAAGAATGCCCGTCGTCGAAGGGCGACCTCGACCGGTATCTGCGACTGGATCAACCGGGTTCGTTCTACTCCGTGCGCTCAGGAATTTTGGGATTCGGCCTGCCTGCCGCCGTGGGTTTGCAACTTGCGCATCCGAAGAGAAGAGTGGTTTGCCCGGTCGGCGACGGTTCCATCCAGTATTCGATCCAGACGCTTTGGAGCGCTGTGCAATACAACGCGGGCGTGATTTTACTCGTGCTGCGGAATGCCGACTACTCCGCCCTGAAAGGGTTCTGCGATTTCACGAGTGTCGGGCGAAATGTTCCCGGAATGGATATTCCCGGAATCGACATGGTGAAGATTGCTCAGGGTTACGGGATGACGGCGCAGGAAGTCGACCGTGCGGAAGATCTTGAGGGTGTTCTGCGAGAAGCGTTCGAGTCGCCAAGTCCGCGTTTGATCAGTGTGAACGTCGCGAAGGGCGGACAAAAGTGCATGGGGATGGATCGGTCCGTAAATCCGCCGAACTATGGTTGAGAAAGAGGTAGTGGCTCCAGCTCTGCAGGGAATGTGCGCTGAGGAGGAGAATCGATGGAGGAACTCGTAAATCTGAATCGCCGGGAACTCCTCAAGACAACCACCGGACTGTTGACGGGCTTGGTGGTCGCGGGAAGTCCGCTAGCCATGATCGCGCGCGGGCGCGCGTGGGCGGTCGATCTGACGGCCCTCAGCAGCGCGGAGGGTACGGCACTTTTGGCGATTGCGCGCACGATCGCCCCGCACGACAAGCTGGATGATGCGGCTTACGCGATGGTTGTCCAAACGATCGACAGCGATGCCGGCAAAGACGAGGGCGCCCGCACAATGATCAAGGAAGGGATCGCAGCGCTCGGCCCGGGATTTGCAGCTAGCACGGAGAGCGACCGTGTCGCGGCGCTGAAGAAAACAGAATCATCCGCGTTTTTTCAAGCGACGCGGCAGAAAATAATGCAAGTTCTTTACGCCACGCCGCTGGCCTACGCCTACTTTGGATATGAGGGAGAAGCGTTCTCCAAGGGCGGCTATCTTCTGCGCGGATTCAATGATCTGCGGTGGTTGCCGGAAGTGCCGCTGCAGGACGGCGGGCCGATGCCGACAGGAGCTTAGGCGATGGAAAACTCCAAGCTGAATCGCATCGATTTCAATGATTCCAGCGCAGTCGTGGTCATCGGTTCCGGGGCGGGAGGCGGGACGCTGGCGCATGAGCTGACTCGCCGCGGGATCAAGGTCGTGATGTTGGAAGCCGGCAAGCGGCAATCGACGGAAACTTTTTCGCAGGTGCCGGGAGAAGCATTCGTGCAATTGACCTGGCTCGATGCGCGCACGCAAAGCGGCACTTGGGGTGTCGCGCGCGACTTCCCTTCTCTGCCTGTATGGCACTGCAAGACCGTTGGCGGCACAACGGTTCACTGGACGGCCTCCACACCGCGGCTGCAGCCCTGGGAACTGCGCGCAAAAACAACCTATGGAGAGGTTGCCGGAGCTTCGCTGATCGATTGGCCGATCGCCTACGAAGAGCTGGTGAAATATTACGAAATCGCGGAACGACGACTGGGCGTCACGCGCCGCAACGGCGTTCCCGGCTTGCCGGCTTCGAACAATTTCAAAGTGATGTACGCGGGCGCGAAAAAGCTCGGCTACAAGCAGGTGCACACGGGCCACATGGCCATCAATTCGCGCGCGTTTGACGGACGGGGCGCCTGCATTCAACAAGGGTTTTGCGTGCAGGGATGCAAGATGGGCGCGAAGTGGAGCACGCTGTACACGGAAATCCCACGCGCGGAAGCGACCGGAAACCTTGACCTGCGAATCGAGTCGGCGGCTACAAAAATTGAGCATGGCGCCGACGGCCGCGTGAACGCGGTCGTTTACCGCGATAGTCAAGGAAAAGAACAGAGACAGAAGGCACGACTGGTATGCGTAGCTGGAAACGCGATTGAGACGGCGCGCCTGTTGCTGCTATCTGCGTCCGCAAAGTTTCCTCAAGGCCTGGGCAATTCGAACGGGCAGGTGGGACGGAACTACTGCCATCACATCACGGGCTTTGTCTGGGGAATTTTTGACAAGCCGGTCTCTATTTGGCGCGGAGCCACGTTGGCGGGCGTGGTGGAAGATGAAGTGGTCAACGAGCCGAAGCGCGGTTTCGCCGGCGGATACCGAATGGAGCTGCTCGGGCTCGATCTGCCAACTTTTGTGCAGGTGGGATTGCCGTACGGGTGGGGCCGGGACTTTGCATCCATCATCGAGAGCTACAGAAATATGGCCGGCATGTTCATCAATGGCGAGGATCTGCCGCGTGCGGACAACCGCATCACGCTGAATTCCGCGGTGAAGGACGCTTACGACTTGCCGGTGGCGAACGTTCACGTGGACGAGCATGCGAATGACCAGGCCATGCGCAAACACGCACAAGGACAAATGAGCAAGCTATACGAGGCCGTTGGCGCAAAACGGGTCGTGCTGGGTCCAACTCCTCCCGCAACGCACAATATGTGCACGGCCCGAATGAGTGCCGATCCACGCGACGGCGTGGCGAATGCCTGGGGGCAGGCGCACGATGTTAAGAATCTTTTCATTTCCGACGGCAGCGCGCTGAGCACGCCCGGCGCGGCGAATCCCACCTTGACGATTGTGGCGCTGGCGCTGCGGCAGGCGGAGTACATCAGCCAGCAGATGAAAGCGCGCAGCATCTGAACAGCAACAAGCAATCTTGAAAGAAGAAGAAGGTAGGGTTGTGCCTCCGTCGAACAGTTCGGATGCGAATTTGGCCAAGGCTACTTCTACACCCCACCCATAGATCCAACGGCGCTTGAAAACCTTCTCGGCAGCGCAGCGCGCGATTCCGGCGCATCGGTAGTAAATGCCAGTTCCCGGTGAAAAAGTGGCATTTCAGTTGCTCATTTCAAGATTGATCGATGGTGTCGGCAAACACTATTAGTTAATTTTAATCGCTCGCCGCGCAGTGAGATGAAGACCTAACTGCGACTTACGATGGAAAGGAGCCGAGACTTCAGCCACACCAGGCAGTCGCCGGTGAGCGGGAAGTACTTGGGTAACCATGATTTATGCCTAAGACTCTGGACCAAGCTGAAATAGATGCGCTGTTCAGTAAAGCTCAATCCTCGCGGAAAGCTGGTGGTCATGGCCCACCGAAGAATGTCGTTCCCTGCGATCTGCGGCACACCAATCAACTGACAACAGATCAAATCGTCGCTGTCACGAAGCTCCACGAATCGTTCGCGAGCCGCGTGAGCAGTTCCCTTGGAGCCCACCTACGCGTGGCGATTGAGATAAACCTGGTGTCAGTCGAGCAACTCGCCTACAGGGAATTCCTCAGCCGCTTGCAGGATCTTACCTACCTCGCTTCCTTGCGCGTGATGCCGATTGACGCGCGCGCGGCGGTTCAAATAGATATCGCCCTGACCTATCCAATGATTGACGTGGTTCTGGGAGGCTCCGGTTCGGGCACGATTGATCCGAGAGACCTGACGGAAATCGAGGAGCAGATACTTGAGACGATTGTCCGCGTGATTGGCCAGGAGCTCCAGACTACCTGGGCTCCGGCTCTCGATCTTGAGTTTCGGTGTGAACAACGCCAAGGGAGCATCCAGATGCAGAGCACGATGCTCCTCGAGGAGAGGACTCTCTGTCTCCGTTTCCACACGCGCTTAGCGGAGGTAACTGGGACCATCTCCCTGATTTTTCCTGCCGTCATTTCCAATGTGCTCCTCCGCAAACTTTCCGCCAGGTGGTCTTACTCCGATCGCATACCTTCCCGCGATTCGCGCCGGCACGTGCGTGAACGATTGAGCGAGAGCCGTTTCATGGCCGATCTCAGCTTGCCGAGTAGCCCTCTTTCCATCCGGCAATTCATCAATCTTGAGCCGGGACAGGTCCTCATACTCCCCAAGATCTCGCGAGAACCCATTCATCTCAATATCGCGGGGAAACCTATGTTCCTGGCTTATCCAGTGCGGCAAGGTGCCCGGCGCAGCGCAAGAATCGAAAAGCGCATCTCCATCGCTTCTTCGACTAAAAAATGATCAGGCAGATTGTCGAAAAGGGACGACCCAAGGTTTTGAGAAACATGGACGAAACTGGGCACAGTCCCGCGCTTTAGGAGAAATGGACGACGCTGGCTTGTTCGAAACACTTGGTGAACCGGGGAGGACTCGAACCTCCAACCCGCTGATTAAGAGTCAGCTGCTCTACCATTGAGCTACCGGTCCACAGGTTGATTTTAGAATTTTACACGGGACCACGAATTTTGTCGAACGGAGGGAATCGCTTCGAATCTCTCAAGAGCGCACTATTTCTCGCGCAGAGTGGCAGCCAGGCCAAGCGCCACTTCGCGTGCCCGAGGAACATCTCCCGGGTCGAACGAGATGGCCGAGACGCGCGGGTGCCCGCCGCCGCCGAATTTTTCCGCAAGTGAAGCCAGATTTTGATTCGCGGTTGCTTGATTCCACGGGTTTGTGCCCAGCGAAACTTTCGCGCGCACCGCGGAAGCGCTCACGCTCACG
>JBGPIX010000058.1:0-19398 GCA_041485085.1 Candidatus Acidiferrum sp. | reverse complement strand
TGGGAAGCCTCCCATTCTTCGCTAGAAGAAATCATCCAGTCCGCCTGGGATTGGAAACTGAAACATCCTCAGGGGTATGCTTCCGGGACAGTTGCTTAACTTCAATCGCCCAAACTGTACCGGATAATGCACCATAACGCCTGAATGCCGTCCTTCCAGGTAATCTTTTTGCCCTCTTCGTAAGTCCGTCCCGCATACGTAATCGGCACTTCGTAAATCCGCCACTTGTGCTTCGCGATCTTCGCGGTAATCTCCGGCTCAAATCCAAATCGGTCCGACTTGAGCTGAATCCCCGCCAGCACTTCTTTCCGGAACACCTTGTAACAGGTCTCCATGTCCGTCAGTTTCAGGTTCGTGAAAATATCCGAAAGCAGCGTCAGCATGCGGTTCGCAACGTAATGCCAGAAATAGTGCACGCGTTGCGGTCCGCCGAGAAATCGCGAGCCATATACAACATCCGCTCGCCCGTCGATGATCGGTTCGAGCAAAACCCCGTAATCCCGGGGATCGTATTCCAGGTCCGCGTCCTGCACCAACACGATCTCCCCAGTCGCTTGCGCAAACCCGCGCCGCAAAGCCGCTCCCTTTCCCTGATTCGGCGCCTGGAAGAAAAATCTCAAATTCCGCAATTCAATTTGGTCGCTCCCATCCTGCGCTGGAGCGAAGGCATCTCCGTTGGCCTGCCGCGCCGCCATATTCTCCAGAATCTGCCGCGTTCCGTCCGTCGAGCAGTCATCCACGATGATCACTTCTTTGCGAACGTCGGTGTCCAGCACCCGCCGCAGGATTTCATCAATCGTCGATTTCTCGTTGTAAACGGGAATCACGATCGAGACTTTCGGATCGTGCAGCGCGGAGGCGTTGTATCGTTGATGAGCCATGGATGTCGAAAGATTGTAGCGGCGCACCGTCCGCCGAGTAAAGGCAACTCTCCCGCTCCCATCCCGCTCTTGGTTAGTATCCGTCTTTTCGCCCACCCCCGAAACCGCTATCCTTGTATTGGGTGGCGCTATGCACAGCATGGGGTTTGTCTTCTCTGTGATCTCTGTGGCCGGCGTTTACCCCGACCCGGTCGGGGCGAACTCTGTGTAAAATCCTTTTTACTGAATGCAGCACTTCTAAATGCCCAGCTTCTTCATCGAACAATTCGGTTGCCGCGCCACCCAAGCCGATGGCGCCGCCCTCGAGCGCCAGTTGCTGGACCGCGGCTGCGCCCTTGCTTCCACGGCCGCCGCCGCTGACATCGTTGTCCTCAACACCTGCACCGTTACTGCCTCCGCCGACGCTCAGGCCCGCGACGCCATTCGCAAGCTACACGCCACAAACCCCGCCCTTCGAATCATCGCCACCGGCTGCTACGCCCAGCGCGCACCCGAAGAGCTGGCCGCCCTCCCCGGCGTCTCCTGGGTCGTCGGCAATTCCCACAAGCCCCAAATACCCCAGCTAATCGATTCATTCTCAACCGTCGCGCCCCCCGCATCCGCAAACAGCTTTTTCCCCGCCGCCGCCCTTCAATTTGACTTGACAGTTCCGTTCCACTCCTTTGTAGGGGCGCCCGGCGCGGCGGGCACCCTTTCTGTAGGCAACATCCTCACCGGCGACATCTTCGACCGCACCGAATTCCTCTCCGCTCCCGTCCTCGGCGGAGAAGGGAATCACACCCGCCCCACTCTAAAAATTCAGGACGGCTGTGACTCCCGCTGCTCCTACTGTGTCATCCCATTCGTCCGCGGCAAAAGCCGCAGTCTGCCCCCCGACACCGTCATCCGTGAAATCCGCCGCCTCACCGAGTCGGGCTATCGCGAAATCGTCCTCAGCGGCATCAATCTCGGCACCTACGGTCGCGATCTATCCCCGCGCTTCGAATTCGAATCTCTCCTTCGCCGCATCCTTGACGAGACCATTGTCGAGCGCCTCCGTATCAGCTCCATCGAGCCCCTCGACGTTACCCAAGATCTGATCGAACTCTTCGCCGGGACCGATCGCATCGCCCAGCACTTCCACATGCCCTTGCAGTCCGCCTCCGACCGCATCCTCGCCGCTATGCACCGCTGGTACCGCGCCGAGCACTACGCCCGCCGCGTCGAGCTCATCCACGAACGCCTCCCCCATGCCGCCATCGGCGCCGACGTCATCACCGGCTTCCCCGGCGAATCCGAAAACGACCACGCCGCAACCATGGCCTTCATCGAGCGCCTGCCCTTCACCTACCTCCACGTCTTCTCGTTTTCCAAGCGCCCCGGCACCAAAGCCGCTGCCCTTTCGAACGAAATCCCCGGCGCCACCATCAAACGCCGCGCCCGCGAACTCCGCGCCCTCGGCGAAGCCAAATCCGCCGCCTTCCGCCAATCCCAAATCGGCCGCACCCTCCGCGTCCTCACCCTTCGCCATGATGACTATCCGGATTCAAGCACGACGCCCGCCCTTTCTAGCAATTATGTAAAGGTCCGCGTGAACGGCAATCATTCCGCCAACAACTGGTTTGATGTCTTAATTTCAGGTGAAACCGGAACTGGCTTAGTGGGGGAGTCTATTCTTTGCTGCTCTGGGCAGGGCGCTTGTCTCGATTCGGTCGGGGAGTCTTCGCGTTAGGGTTTCTCTTCTCTGTGGACTCTGCGTTCTCTGTGCACTCTGTGTAAACTCTTTGTCTTTTTTCAACTTTCAACTTTGAACTTTCAACCCTCGAAAATCACCTGCGCCAGCGCCTGACTCTCCGTATGCGTAATGCTAAGCGCCACACTCTTTACTCCAAGCTGCTGCGCGATTTTCGCCGCCTCGCCCTTTATCGCCAGCGTCGGACGCCCGCTCGTCTCCCGCACCACTTCCAAGTCCACCCATCTCACACCGCGCCGCCAGCCCGTCCCCAGCGCCTTCATCGCCGCCTCTTTCGCCGCAAACCGCCCCGCATACCTTTCATACTTGTTCTTGAACCGCTCGCAGTACTCCCGCTCCCGCACCGTAAAGATTCTTTTCAGAAATGTTTCCCCATACCGCTCGACAGCCCCCTGAATCCGTCCCACCTCCGCAATGTCCACGCCCATCCCAACGATCAATGTCCCCCCTTTGGAGTGCGGCAGCTTGCTGCCGCTTTTCCGTCAGCCCCCACGCCAAATCTGTCCGGCAATAATACTGTGTCTCGCACTCAATGGATACGCGTGTTCCTCTTCGGTTTATACTTAAAAGATTGTGGCTCCCACGAAAACATTCAAGCCCAGGTGTAAGCCCCGCAAGGTAGGACAGACATTCCTGTCTGTCCCTCCCCCCCGATCCCACCAAGACTGGATCAATCGCAAATCCCGCGGCCTCCAAATACTCCAAGCCCCAGCCCTCGCAAAACTCCCCTGGCTAATCCACGGTTTCAGCACCAAGCCCGGAGGTGTCAGCACTCAAGATGGCCAGAAAGTCCTCAATCTTGGCTTCACCGAATGGGACACCAGCGAAAACGTCCTCGAAAACCGCCGTCGTTTCCAATCCGACCTCAGTGCTGCCGAACTAAAACTCATCTCCCTCAAACAAATCCACTCCGATGTAATCCATCTTTTCGATGCTGCCCCTGCCGAGGTTTGCCAGGGCTTGCCCGCCGTGGCGGGAGATGCCTCGATCACCAACCGCCCTGGCCTGCTCCTCGGCGTCCAAACCGCCGACTGCGTCCCCATCCTCCTGGTCGATCCGAAAAAACGCGCCGTCGCCGCCATTCACGCCGGCTGGCGCGGCACTCTTGCCCGCATCGTCGTCAAAGCCATCGGCCAAATGCAAATGCAATTCAAATCCAACCCCGCCGACCTCCTCGCCGCCATCGGACCCTCTATCGGTGGTTGCTGCTACGAAGTCGGCACCGAAGTCGCCACCCAATTCCTCTCGCAATTCGCCGAAGCCCCCGATTGGTTTGACGAATTCCGCACCGGCGACGAACCCAATCCCGTCCAGTGGCTGAACATGATGCCCCCCGGCCACCAGCCTCCACCCAAGAACGTCCTCCTCGACCTGCGCAAAGCCAATCGCGCCCAACTCCTCGCGGCTGGCCTCCGCGCACCCAACATCTTCGTCAGCAACCTCTGCACCGCCTGCCGCCGCGACCTCCTCTTCAGCTACCGCAAGGAAGGCCCACAGAGCGGCCGCCTCCTCTCCGTCATCGGCATCCGGTAACTCCATGTCTTCTTTGGATTTGTTTCGGGCGCCATGTCCATGAAATTATTTCGCAAATCCCTCTTGACAACTCCTTAATCTGTGATATACTTAACTTTGTTTATAAGTGTGTTTGGAGTGCGGGAGCTTGCTCCCGCTTTTCTTTTTCAGGCCGGCCATTCAGCTTTTGCTAATCCAAAACAGCCACAAGCGCGCCCTTTAAAATCAACGAGTTACGAAATGCAAATTTCGTAAGCCTTTTATTTTGATATTCATGCAAAGTGGTGGGGGGTAGGGGGGGTACTGGGGCTTTCCGCGCTCTTTGGGAGTAATTTCCGCGATCAGTGAGAGTGAACTGGCGCTCGGTGTCAATAAAATGTTCGCCTCAGCTTCGCTCTGCCGCCCGCGGGGGAAGGCCGTAAATCTCCCCAAATTTATCTGCCAACTGGGTGTTGCTCAGCTTCTCCTTCGTGTCGCTCCTCTCGATGGGGGGCAGCCCAAATACGCGTAAACGAATGCGGTTGATGTCATCAAGCGTGACTCCCTGCGCCTTCCGGCTGAGTTTATCGGCCGCTTCAATGGTCGCTTTGTTCCCTCTGGCGATCACGTCCTCGATCTTCATACGCTCGACATCCACTTTTTCCTTAGCGATGTCGAGCTGTCGATTTCGAGCGAGGAGCCATCCGAGGTCCAGGAGCTTTTTGCGAAAGCGATCGGGATCATCAGACCCCTTAGGAGCACTGAAAACTATATCCGCAATCGCGTTCTTCACCGATTCGTCCAACTTTTGGTAGCCGTCCTTACCGAGAATCGCGGCGATCTCCCGCGAAGCAACGCGCTCCGATTGCATCTCGCGAAGTTTTTGAGCCACCTGCACGTCGTACCAACGGTGCAGCGTTCGCATCGGAATGCGTCGCTTCGGATATAGCTGTCGTTGGGCTGCCGAAAGTTCTTCCCATTGCCACTGTGCGGACTGTTCTTCGATGCGCTCCCACGGCGTCCAAGTCGCACGCAGCGCGATGATTCGCTCACCCCACTCTGGTGGCAGCTTGTCGATGGCGAATGGCCGATGTGTTTTCCGCTTTTCCCCTGTTTTCGGCATAGCCTTAATCCACCTCGACGGCCAAACTGCTGCCGGTTTTCTCGATGCTATCCCGCCCTGCCGGCGTGATCTGAATCTGCCGGATCGATGGCTCGCCCGTTGCCCTGTTTCGCAGTTCCTCAAACTTCACTAAGCCACGCTCGGACAGATCGCGCAGAAGCTCAGAGACAAGATTCACATGCACATCGAATCGCAACCCTTCCAGCACGCCAGTGAGCACCATCTCATCCATCCGGGCCTGCTGCGTTTCGCCGTTTTCATAGATGAGCTTTAATATCTCACCGCGCAGTCGCCGCTTTCGCTTTCCCGTATTCAGCATAGCCATAGCCTTAGTTCACCCCTTCCTTATCCATTGAAGCTCCAGCGCCCTTGGCTGTCACCGCGTCGAAGAGCCCTCACAATTTTGACATCCCCCCCACTGCTCAAGAGCTGCTCGAAACTCTTCGCGTCTACGGCGTTGATGTAGAAATTATTGTTGACCACGCCTCCGCCGCCGCCTGAATTCATGCTGTCGAGGTTTCCACGTCCAATCCGACTCACCGCTTCCGGCCGCATCACGAACTCGCCCGCGTGAAGAATTGCGGGCACCGCGCCGCCGCTGCCAAAGTGCATTGCAGTTCCTGCGAACCACGAAGGAATCGCGCCGCCGCTTCCCGCGCCAACGAAACCGCCAACGCGGAATTCCGCAGGCCCAAAGGCGAGCGCGGTGCGCCGGTTGCGTTCCGCCTGCGTTGCATCGATTTCTTTTTCCGCTTTGTCGATCCACTGGTCGACGTGGCCCACGCGCGACCGGTTGATGTCCTTCACGCCCGCTTGCTTCAGCGCGTCCACGCCCGCCTGGCGAAGTTGTTCGAGCTGGTCGCGCGAAGTCGGCCAATCCATCTGAAAAAGGTTGTAAGCGTCTTCGATCGTCGCGGCTTTCGATTTGATATCCGCCTCGATCGCCAGCCGCGCTTTGCGCGTGCTCTTGCCCCAAATTCCCGCGATGAACCCAGCGATGCCGCCGATTAGCGCGCCGATCGGGCCTGCGATTGCAAAGCCAGTCAGCGCGCCCCCAGCCGCGCCTTCCAGCCCTCTCAGAAATCCTCCCTTTCGGAAACTATCAGCCAGTAAAGCGATGCCCCCTGTTGCCAACATCGATCCGCTGATTGGTCCCACGCCATGCGAAAAAAGTTGTCCCAAGAGTTGACCGAGAGGACCGCCCGCTGCCCCGGCTGCGCCCGCAGGCATAGTGGTGCCAGCACCCGCGCCTCCTCCCGCCGAAAGTCCTGCGCCAAAAAAGCCCGAGCCGGGGCCGCTGCCTCCAGTGAAATTCGTTATGACTCCAGGAAGGTTGCTGATGCTGCCTTGTCCACCACTCGCGCCGGCGCCGAATCCGCCTCCTCCGAAAATGCTCCCAAAGATCGCGCCGAGAAATCCGCCGCCCGATCCCATCTGCTGCTGCGAAGCGCCGCGCATTTGTTGCATTCCGACGATCCACGCCGCGACCATCTCGAAGACCATGTGCCGGAACTGCTTGAGGAAAAATTGTTTGAGACCTCCGCTGCTGATGTCGTTGTAGAGAGTCTCAAGCTGATTCGCCATGCTCTCGACGCGATCGTGCCACTCTTTTTGCAGAATGAGTCCCACTTCGCGCTCGCCCTGTTCGCGGAACGTTGCGTCCTTCGCTTCCAACTCTCGAATTTTTCGAATACGTTCTTCCGCGGTGATAACGATCTGCGCATCCAGGCGCTGCCAGGCAGGGAGCATCGAGATCGCGGCTTCATTGTTGATCTGAATTTCCTCGTCCGCGCGCTGCCGTTCTAAATCGAGGAGCTTATTATTCTCCTCCATCTTCGCGGCGACTCGTTCAGCATCGAGTTCGATGTGCTGTTGCTGCTCCCTCATACTGATCTGATGAATCCGCGCCAGATATTCGAGCTCAATCTGAGTACGGCCGGAGGCGCTTCCTGCCTCCGCCTGCATAATAACCTGCTGTCCCTGCACCGCCGCGTCGTGCTGCGCTTTCAGGATTTCATTTTCTGTCCGCTGCGCGATCGCAGCCTTCGCGTCTTGATATGCCTTCCAGCTACTCTTTCCCCGCTCGTAGAGGACCATTTCGGCTTCGATCTCCTCTGCCGCTTTTTCGCGGATGGCATCAAGTCCAGTCAGCCCGCTCAGCGTCGCCTGATTGCGGAGCTGCCTCGTCTTGTCGCTCAGAGAGCGTTCGAACTCGATTCGTTTCATGACCGTCTGCGCGTGAACATTCGCGATCTCCGCTTGTCCAACCTCCTCGTTTTTCATCCGTGCGGCAATTTCGGTTTTAAGAACCTCTGTTGCCCCACGCTCCTCCTCATTGATCTTCGCGATGCCCTGGAGTCCCGCGAGGCGCGCCTGATTTTGGAGCTTCAGAATTTCAACCGGGTCCGTCCGATGGGCTGCATCGGCGAGCTTATCCAATTGGCCCTGGAGGCCAGGCAGGTCTTTCTCTAGCCGTTGCAGCTCTAAGAAGCTATACTCAAATTCCCGCCCGAATCTGCGGACAGGAGCAACGAGTCCGGGAAGGAAATCCCCCGTAAGGCCCAATTGCTTCCTTAACTCCTCAATCCGTAACGTCGTCTCGCCTACTTTTGCCGCCATTTCTGTAAAGCTCTGAGGCCCTTGCATCGCGCGCGACGTTGCTGTGACGGACTCCTCCAGCGCAATCATGTCGCGCCCGCCCTCCCTGATCTTGGCGGTAAAGTCTCCAATGGTCGTCGCCGCATTCACCAGGATCTGGATGAAGCCCGCAATCGCCAGGCCGTTGAACGCAGTCGTCAGCGCGGGGCCAATGATGCTGCTTTCCGCAAGGACGCCACGCAGCGCGCGCGGAATGTGGATGCCGAATTCTTCTCCCAGAAGTGCAGCGCTTTCGCGGGCCTTCAGCGCCCCGCCTTCGATGTTGTTAAACGTCTGCTCTGAGACCCTCACGATAGGCTGCATGTTCGCTTGGAGTTTGGCCGTTTCCACGTTGAGGTTCTTTACCGCCGCCGCAGCCCCGTGGTCATCCACCTCGATAATGATTTGCGCGACCGCCGCCATTTTCTCTTCTCGACCCCCTATCCTGTCTGTCTGGCTGCAGCCGCGGCTGCAGCCTGACAGTCGTTGCACATCTTGTCCCACTCGTTTGCTAAATAAACCCCGCACTTCCTGCATCGCGGGTGCAGCGCGTCAAATTGCGTTCGCGCGGCCTCGATCGCCGCGAGGCCGCGCGACTCGTCCATGTCCAGAACCATCATGGCGATCCCGGCCCCGCGCCGTATGATCGTTTCCAGTTCGAACAGGTAGCCGACGCGCGCATAGTACCCATCGGCGAGGGTTCTCTGGAATGCTATCCCCGCGAGAACGTGCTCGGCATTCTCAGCGTATTCGGCCAAACGTTCTGCCCTCCGGCGCTGGGGCTCCAGCCGCGACTCCTCCAGCAGTTCAAGAGTGGCCCGCTGCAGGCCATCATAATCGCGCGCAACGGGCACCATGTTCATTTCTGCCCGGCTTCCTCGTCCTCGGAGTCAGATTCGGACCTATCGAAGAGTGCCATGCTCGCGTGAATCTTGTGAAATCGATCCATCTGCTCGCAGATGGTCGCCTTGTCATCCGACAAAGGTGCGTCTTGAAAACTGTATCCATCCACCGAAACAACCAATTCGTCGTAGAGGTCGGCAAGGACTCCATCGAGCCGCGGATAAATAGTTTTCTGTGTGCGCGAACCACCAACGGCGACGGTGCGCGTTTTGAAATTATTAAATTTGCGCCAGTGCGCATCGGTTGGAGGAGCGAAACGGTGGAGCAGACCCCGATACCAGTCCATGCTACCCGTTGCTCCTTCGGTCCAGACGGCATCGAGAGACACAACGTCGTACTCTGCATCGATGGGCTGCGCCCCCGATCCTATTGACCTCATGACCTTCATGAGCAAATTGGCAACGCGGATGCGATGCCCCCCGGGCACGCGCGATTTCCAGTTGTCCAACTGCATCAAATCGCGCCCGTCACTCAACGAGTAACCACCGACGCGAACGGCGCAGCGTTCGTAGAGCTTCAGCTCCGCGCTTCCGACATCGACTTCGTTTTCCACCGTCTGGCCGCTGCGCTGCGTCGCTGTCGTAGTAGCCGCACAATAGCTGTCCACATCCGCGCGGAGGACGCGGCGAAAGACGTGACGGCGAATCGAATCGCTATCGCGTATGCGCAGCACCACCACGCGCTCGGCGGCGTCGAGGGGGAGAAGCCTATCGTTCGACGCTACGACGATTCCCTGCCCTGTGCTTTCCATCGGTGAAACTGTTGTCGCTGACTCGCTCATAATGACTCCTTCTGAATTTGATGTCCTTCGGGGAAGGCGAAGCCCATGGCCCGTGCCAACTTTTCGCTGCGTTGTGCGAATTCGATCTGGTCGAGCATCGACCGCATGAGCGGCGAAGGCTCAGTCAAGTCGCGAATTCGCTGGAGATTTTCTCTGGAAATTTGTTCGCAAACACTGACCATGAGACACCCCTCTTAACTTTGAGTGTGTCTCAGGCGAGTGGCGTCGCGGGATTTGCGACGGCCATCCTGGGTCAAGTCCCGAGGCCCTGAGTTTGGCCCGCTGCCATTCTTGTTTGCGCTAGTGGAAGCGCCCGTTCAGCGGTCCTACTTTTCTCGGCCAGTTCCGGGCCGCTCCTCGCTGTTATCGAGAAGCGGTCAGGATTGGCCGATTCGCATGGAAGCGCCATGCAAAATCGAAAATTTCCTCTACGCGATGCCTGCCGCGAGGAACCGACCCCCCGCGCCGGGCTCCGCGACCATATCGAGCGCGATGAACCTCACCAGATTCGTAGCGACATGCGCATCCGTGCCATCAATTTGCTTTCCAGTGTAATTAAAGGACGCCATCGCGCTGACCCCGAACAGATCCAATTGCCCCGCCTCGCGAGCTGCCATCAATTTCTCGCGAATTTCGCGTTCGTTGTGAAGAAGATGCGCCGTGGCGTATACGGCTTGGCCTTCGACACGTCCATTGCTTACCCAACCAACTGTCAACCCGGGCAAATGAAACCCTTCTCGGTCGCTCAGGTCCGGATGCCTCCGGCGAAATCGCGCGCCGTTAATGGCGTTCGCTACCTGCGGCAAAACTTCTGCACCTATATATGTCGGCCTTCCTTCAAATCCTTCAACGCGCGCGAACGTTCGTCCTGACTCCATCACCCTTACCGGCCAACTCCAGCCGTCTTCATAATCTGACAGCCGCACGGAGTCGTCAGCCGCCTCTCTCGCCAGAAAAGTTGCGGACGATTGCGTCGCCTGGGCGAGAAACGGGCGATAAACAAGGTCGTTGCAGTGCTCCACGATCGCAGAGGTAACGAAGCACATAGCGTCCACTTCAACTTGGCGAAACTTATCGCGCGCAGTCTCTAGCCGGGAGCGCGCCCGTATGAGTTTGCCTGCGGCATCGAGTCTTTCTTCAGTGCTTCTTGCCATCCGATACAGACTCTCGGTCACGCGCAGTTCCGCTTCCATCACGTCAAGTTGCCACTTCTCCATCTCCCTTCACCCTTTCCTAACGCTTTGCGCCTCTTCGTCCGTCGATTCGGCGATCTGCGGCGCGCCAAAAGTGACGCCGTCCACTCCCACGACGTATTTTATCTTGTACACTTCGCCGCCCATGCCAACGGCAACGACGCAATCCGGAAACGTCCCGAGCAGTTTGAGCTTTTGCATGCCCGGGCCCCCCGTCATGCCGTCGAAGACTTCGAGGAACGCTTGATCGACTAAGATTTTCTGGGACAGCACTGCCCCCCTTCTCGGCGACGCAACGGCGGCACTCACTTGCAGGAGGCGCTCCGCGCTGCGTTTCGCGAAGCGATGCTGAGCAACACCGTCATTGGGGAAAGCGGTTTGCGCCGCCACAAGGGCCTGACTGTAAACAGAGTCGCGTCGAGACTTCGCGTCGCCGTCGCACGGGACGATGACTTGCGGCTCCCTGATGCCGAACAGCCGATCCATCTCAGCCTGCGCGTCGTTGTTCCCGCTCATCGGACTGCGATCTCCTGCTTAAGCACGATCCTCTTTCGCCTGGCATAATCCGCAATCGACTCGGCGCTGATGCCGGGCCGCTTCGTTAGCTGGTACTCGTCGGCCAAATGGTGAACCTCTTTGGCTGAGAGAGAAAGGAGTTCCATTACTTCGCCAATGCTGTACAACTCACGCTTCGCTTCCATCCTGCCTCCTTGCGGTTGCGCGGTCATTTCCCGCTCTTTCCCTGAGCCGCCTTCCTCCGTTTTTCGAGGAGTTCATCGTGGTAGGCAAAAGCGGAATCGTAGTTGATCGCGTATTTGTCGAAGGGGCTTAGCACGTCCACCTGAAGCCGACTGCGCACGCGACGCGCTTTTATTCGCCCGCGCTGGCACAAATCCATTACCGCCTCAAGCGAAAGACCGAGGATCGAAGCGACGGACTGCACGCTGGCCGTCACCGCGCGCTTCCTTTTCTTGGAGGCGGCCACCATTACTTTTTTTTCTGCTCCTGGTCGCCCTGTGCTTCGTTCGCACCGTCCCGGCGTATCGCGGCATGAACATCCAACTCCTCAAACTCTGGCAGGCCATTGGGCGGAGCTGAGAGCCAACCGACGTAGCGGCCAAGGATCGACAGGTCCGTGAATTGGCTGCCAATCGCGTCACTCCACACGTCACGACCGCTGGATTTTGGAGCATGAAAATATTCGAAGAGAGTATCGCCGGAATTGGTTCGAACCTCGATCGTCGGAAGGAATCCAACCGTTTGGTTGATAACCAATCGTCCGACGAAAACTCCAGTACGCAGAAACGGGAAGTGGCGGCGCTCGCGACGGCGGCTGGCTTCCTCCGGGCTGAGATGCTTCGCCGCCCACTTATTCTCAAGCTTGATTCTTTCAGCCGCCGAGAAATGGTTTGCCCGGTAAGCAACGATGTGAGCATCTAAGAGCTTTGCGGGGTCTCTTTGGGATTCATCGACGAGGATAACGTCACCCTTACTAAATGGGGCGATGAAATCGTCGGTCGCTTTCACATACCTAAGGTCTCCATGACCCGTGGCAATCCACTCCGAGAATGGCAGAAGATGATGCCCACTCGCGTCCATCGTTACTTCCGAGCTAGGACCTACTGGTTTCCAGACTCCCAATTTTCTGTCCGCCAGAAGGAGCGGGATGGCTTTTCTATCAGCTTCCGCAACTCTCTGAAACCGGTTGAGCACATATTTAAATGTGCTGGTGGGCATAAGGCCGAGGAACCACTTCTCTTCCTCTATTTTACCAAGCTCCCTTGCGTAGCGTGCGAATGCCACCAGGTTGGCTGGTGCCGGCCGCTTTTTCCCTGCTTCATATTCGGAAATCCTGGCTTGTGGTATTTGGACTGCCTTCGCAAACGCGCTCTGAGTCAGGCCGCCCCTAAGCTTCTTGACCCTTGCCGACAGTTCTGAACGCCCGGCCATTAAAATACCCCTTGACGACCCTACTATCTCCGAGAGATACTTTATTCTCCACTGGGAGATATAGACCGCACAATCTCTAAGTTGAGGTGCTAATTTGTTAAAGCCAATAGTTGCCGCGCAGCAAGACTTTGCAGCGAATCACTTGGAATCGGCTGCACGGAACATACTCGCCGAACTCGCCTACAAGAAGCGTCAGCCCCTCGCTGAACATCTGGTTTCCCACGGGATTCCTATCAGCGTGGCCATTTTGAACTCTTACACAAGATCTGACAAGGGGGCGCGGCTTCCGGCGATTCTGCTTCGGCCAATTTGCGAATTCTTCGACGACGATAGTCTCATCTTGCTCCTGATGAGGCCGCACCTGCGAAAGCTCCTCGCGTTGGGGCAGGCTGCGGCTGAAGTTCTAGACGAGCGCGCACAGAAGCATCTCGTGGCACGCAGCACAAAACTGCGAGCTGGAAAGAAATCACACCGGCAAACGAAGGGCGCATGCGCAGCGTAGTTCAACCTCGCCTTCGAGGCAGTGCCGCTCCCAGATCGGCGGAAGCCAGTCGTCCCTGCGAGCGTTGCGAAGCTGGTGCCGAGTTTCATGTTCACTGTTTGGTGTGTCGTCAGCCGTTGGAGGGTTTCACCCGGAAGACGTGCGCGGGTGATTGCAAAAAAATCTTCAAGGCTGGACGGCGCGAGACGAGGTTTGTGCGTTGCTGGGTAATCCCGCTCGATGCCCCCGCCAAAAAGTTCCGCAAGTGGCTCCCCAAAAGGTTCGCGACGCCCCCGGCCACCAGGGTGGCCACCACTTCCGGGGCCCGTAGGACGATTTTGCGGAAAGAGATGGGCCGGAGGCCGCAGCCGTGAACGTTTGGCTCAAATCCGGGGAATTTCGCGCGCGTATTGGCATGAGCAAGTCCACGCTCTATCGGAAGAAGGAGAGTGGGGAAGTGAAGTTCCGCGAGACATCGCGCGGGCTCGAATTTTTGTTGGGGGAACCCGGTAGTGCACCTGCCTCTCCGTGCACGGCCGGATCGTTGATGAAGAAAAACCTGCACAACGCGCTAGCGGTCGCCGGCGTGCGAGGCGAGCTGCTCGACGTGCACGCGAAACCCTGCCACCTCACCTCCGAACAGCAATCAGCGATGAAGGAGATGGAGAAGTTGCTCGCCCCCATGATCGCTTTTCGTGAGGGACGGCTTCCCGCGTTGCATCTTGAAAATGGTCGCAAGATTTTTTCTCTGACGGCCGTCGTCGAATGGCTTTCCAGCCAGGGACTTGCTTCGAAGTCGAAACTCTGGCGCTTGTGGGAGAAGTCGGACGAGGGCAAGAACATCGAAGCACTAGCACCACGGCCACGCAAGGACCGTGGCCGGCTGCGCGCATTCGAGAATCGCCCGGAGCTTCAGAAGTTTGTGACGGCGAAGTGGGTGGAAACGGAGAACATTGCTTTCGTCAGAGATGCCGTCAAGCGCGAATGGGATGGCTCGCTGCTTCCTCACGGCAAGGACTCCAAACCGCCTCGCTATGGCGCGATCGCGCGCTTCATAGAGAGCATCCCCCAGGCAGTTCGCGATTGCGCCACCCTGACGAAACAAAAGTACGAAGCACTCCACGCGCCCTACATCGTCACGGGACGTGGCTCGTACACGCGCCCCAACCAGGTGTGGGTTGCCGACCATCGACTGTTCGATGTTTTGGTGGGTAACGATTCGTTCCCTTACGCCCACACGCGCGGAGCCATCCGTTTGTGGATCACGGTCATTGTCGATATGCGTACTCGCGTGATCGTCGGCTGGGCCTGGAGTATTTCGGCGAGCTGGCAATCGATCGCGAGCGCGCTGCACATGGGTATCAGCCGATTTGGCAAACCGGAACTTTTCTACATGGACAACGGTAAAGACTTTCGCAAGATCGGCGCCGGCGCGGAGCGCGGCAGTCTACTGGCCCTAAGCGTTCCCAAGGAATTGGACGAGCACGGTCGCGTGCCGCTTTCCTCGGAGACTCAGGGTTTGCTGGCGCGGCTCGGCATCAAAGTTTCCTACTGCACTCCGTTCCATCCCCAAGCAAAACAGATCGAATCTCTTTTCAACCTCGTCGCTAAAAGATTCGATCGGACATTTTTCAAGCACGGCTACACGGGCTCAAAACCGGAGCTGCGGTCGGACTTTTGCGCGGTGGCGGAAAAACAATACAAAGAATTCCTTGCGGGAAAGAGGCAGAAATCCCCACTGGTTGGCGCGAAGCAGTTCATGGCGCTGCACGCGCAGTGGATCAAGGAATTCAACGAATCCCATCTGCACAGCGGGCGCGGCATGGAAGGAAAAACACCGCTTGCCGTCATGGATGAACTACTTCCCGTCGCCCAGCGCGAGATTCCCGACATGCTTGCCCTCGCGCCGCTTTTCTGGGATGTGCAGAAGCACAAGGTCTCTAATTGCAAAATCCAGATGAACAACACCACGTACTCAGCGGCGCTCGATGATGCCGAAGGCCAGGCAAACATCTTTCAGGCAAATGAATCCGTCGTCGCCGTGCATTGCGATCCGAACGATATGGCCAATGCGCTGGCTTTCGAAGACGTACCGAGCGGCCGTCTGCTTGCGTGTTTGGTTTCCGACGAGCTGGCCGCGCAGGCACCGATCACGGTGGAGCACGTAAAGGCTGTCGCTCGCCAGCGAGCGAAACTGCGGAAGGCCAGCATGCAAAGCATGGCCGCTCTCACCACTGGCGTACCAACTGAAATCGAATTGCTGGAAGCACGCGCGACAGGCACCGATGGTGCAGCACCCGTCGCGTCCGCCGTGAACTACATCGCAAGTCAGCGCCGCCGCCGCCTGCCTTCCTCTTCGCCGTTCGTTTCGGATGATGTTGCCAAGGACCGCGGCGTTTTCGCGGACCTGAAGCTGGAGGACTGAAATGGGCACCACAAGATTGCTCGAAACAAAGAGCTTTCGGATTCTCAGGGAGCGCCTCGAAGAAGCGCTCGAAGAGGGCATTAACGCCATCGTATACGGGCCACCTTCTAGCGAGAAATCTTTCGTATTCGAAAACCTGTGCCGACAATTCACCGCAGCGGGTAGGCCGGTCATCTACGTGTACTGCGGGCCGCGCTGCACGGAGTCTTTCCTCTATCGCGGCATCGCGGAAGCCGCGGGCATCCCAGTGCGATCGAGTTGGCGCTGGGCTTGCCGCCGTGCAGTGCTGGATTATCTGCGCGGCAGCGCCAAATTGCCCGCGATCGTGCTGGACGAGGCGCAGCACCTGGATATGGATGCGCTCGAAGGCATCCGCCAGCTCCACGACATGACGGCGCGAGACGGACGGCGCGGCTGCGGAATCATCCTGGCCGGAAGCCACAGCCTGCTCCGCGAATTCCTGCATCCGGCGCGGCGGCCGCGGCTGGAGCAGATGCTCTCGCGCTTTCCGAACCGCGTCCAGCTCGAAGGCATGTCCGAAAAGGAAATCCTCACGCTCGCGGCGCGTGCATTCGGGAACGGAAAGCCCGCGGCGCTCTCTGAAAAGCACCGAAAGGCACTGCTCGACCGCTGCACGGTGCAGGACCTCTACTTCATTGGCGTTGATGGAAAGCCGACTGTACGAACGTACTTTTCCAGCCGTCGCTTGCTGGAATATATCCGACAGCAGAAAAAGAGCCTGCGAGTCGTGGTCGGAGAGAGTGCGTCATGAAGCTTACGTCAGCGCAGTTGCGGCGCCTGCAAACACTTTGGGGACTGTTCTGCCGCCAGTCGAATCTCGACGCCACGGATCGAGAGGCGCGCCTGACCTGGGCCAGCGACACGATCGGCCGGCAGATTTCCTCGTTCAAAGATTTGAGCGCCGACGAAGCCATCACGGCGATCGATGCCATGCAGAAGCATCTTCCTGCGGAGCTGGTGACGAGAAAGCGGCCATCATCTCGGCGCGCGGCACATGCCTACGGTGTTGCTGGGCGGCGTGGCCGAAGCGAAACGGAAATTCGCATGGTGGACTCCGAGACGCTTCGACTGCTCGACACGTTGGTAGCGAAGTTGGGCTGGACGCGCGAACAGTTCGATGGTTTCCTGCACGGAAAATCTTCGCCGGTTCGAAGTGGCAGCATCCGCACCCTGGCTGAAGCGAATCGCGCAATCTGGGCGATCAAGGGCATGTTGCGCCGGGCGAAGTCTTCCACCGGCGACGGAAAGAATGAAGCAGCAGCATCTGATTTGAAGCGCGCCGGTTGAGTTCGACAAGGTAGAGAAATGGATACTCCAGAATTGCGGGAGAAAAAAAGAGTGAAGCGGGGCTCGCGCATGTCGAAACCTCGGACTCGTCACGTCCTCGTCTTTCCGGGAGGCAAGAAGCCCGAAACAACGCCATGTGACTGCTCTGGATGCAACTTTGGCGTACTCTCCAATTCCGCGCTCATCACTCAGACTGACCTGGAAAGATGGTTTCGTAGAAAACGGGACCTGGCTTGTGTTGAAAAGAGAATCGCCATCGCTCTGTCTAAGGGCGCGAAGATCGAAATGCGCGAAGGCTGCCATAAGGCCGAGCTGGTGCCGTCTTACGGCGAGGATGGCCACGTCCATCTAAAGCTTGTCATACGTTGATGGGCAAAGATTTTGTAGAAAGGCGGGATTCAGGATGGTGCAACCCATCCCGAATCCCTAATCTGACAAGGAGGGATAACTCCCCATGAGACTGAACTCGAAGATACAGACAAACTCGCAAGAAAAAAAGGCCCCAGTGCTGCCAGGACCAAAAGGAAAGAGCATAACGATACCAGCCTTGCATCTCAGAATCAGAAACATCGAAGCGGGCGTCACGCGACCACAGAATGGTTTCATGCTACGAATGGTGGAATTGAGCCGAAGCGTCGCGGGAGACTTGAGCAAGAGACTCGAAAAAGCCTCACTGGAATATCTCCCGCCCCGTGAAGGGGTGACACCGCGTAGATTCAAAAAAAGCGAGCTTGAGTACATCGTTTCCGGAAACTGCGAGGCCATCGATTTGGTGCTGATGAACGAGGTGCGCCTTGCAATGGGGACAGGGGTCAGTGATACGGTTTCTGATGCATGTGCGGAACGGCAGTTGTTCCCCTCTAAGCTTATTGACGCTCTAAATCTCACGACGTTCTTGGCGCGGGTTGCAATTCCGGCTAGGATAGCGCAGCGCATCACGGGTTGCCCGGCGAGCGCTTTGATCGCTGATGCATGGATGGTGGCGCCGTGCAGGCTTCCTCTGGGTGATCCCGATCCGGCGAACGACTGGTTCCGAACGGGCGAATCTTTTACCAGCGTGGAGGCGTCCTTCCTTGATCGTGCGAATGTCCTGGGAAGAGACCGAAGATTTCAGGGCGCACTGCGCAGCGCGATTACCTGGGATCTTGATTCGTACATCGATCAACTCAAGACCTGCAAGATATGGGACGCCCAAGATGCCGCAGAACGAGTGGCATTCATCATGGAGAACAACATTTTCGAGTGTGATGGCATGCCCAAGAGTGACAAAGCCTAAACGCGGGGAGTCGAAGCGGAGTATATTAAGCGTCAACTAAAGGGAGATTCATATGGATGCGTTCCTAGTCTTCGTTGTCTGGTTGCTTTTGTCCTGCCTCGTCGCGGCCTACGCGAACAGAAGGTTTCGCAGTGGGATCGGCTTTTTCTTTCTCTCTTTGTTCCTGACCCCCATCGTCGGTTTCATCTGGATCGCGGTGGGCCGCGCAAATCCCGAGCGCCAGGGACTCAGGAAATGCCCCGTGTGCGCGGAGCTGATAAAGTCCGAGGCGCTGAAATGCCGATTCTGCCAGCACGATTTCACGATCACCGCGCGCAACCCGCATGGCACGACCTCGGCGCTCCACCGATAGGCTACGGCAAACACCGCACGTCTCAATGGTGTGCACAGAACGAGACCGACAGGAGGAAAAGATGGGAGAACTGATACGAGGAAACGAAGAAGCGCTCAAGCGAGTAGGAATATCTCTGGAGTTCGCTAACCAAATTGCTACGGTATTCTGGTCTTCAAACGGAGCTTACCCGGCCCCGTTCGCGTGTGTGGAATTGGAAATCCCTGGGGAAAGTCTAAAGGACCCTTCCTGCAAGCAGTTCGAGCACAAACTACCACTCGGAACTGTTTGGGTTTTTCCAAAGCAGGACCTGAGAGAATTTATCAAATTTCTCGATGCGGGGGCGGAGCAGTACGTCAAACAACTCATGCGCGAAGCTTCTTTAGTCATCAGCATCCACCGTGGCGAAACTTTCACGATTCTCCCACTCGAAGGAAAGCTTCTAGCGACACCTGGCGGAGTCCAATAGGGATATCGCCATCAGGTAGAAGGAGCAGTAATTAGGGCTTGCCAAATCGTAACGTTTCGTATACGATGAGGGTGGAGGTAGCAAATGAAGAAAGCGAAAGCGGTAGCCAGCCTCAGGCTGTCACCCAAAACCAAAACCAAACTGGAGCGCGTGTCCAGGCAGCGCAATGAATCGCTCAGCGCCACCCTCAGCCGGATCGTGGAAGAATACGACGAGCCGAGCACCGAGGAACTGGAGCAGCGTTCAATGCTGATCGGCAACATCGTGGAGGGGCTGCGGTTCATCGACGCCAACGATGACGACCTGGAAGAGTTGCAAAAGCAAGTGGCCGACATTTGCAGCGGCCTGAAAGCCATCGACGCCAACGATGACGACCTGGAAGAGTTGCAAAAGCAAGTGGCCGACATTTGCAGCGGC
>JBGPIX010000057.1:0-19524 GCA_041485085.1 Candidatus Acidiferrum sp. | reverse complement strand
TGCCCCGTCAACCCCACAAGCAACGCCGCGACCCCTTCGATCGGTAGGCGGTATCCTGGCAAGGAATCCTCTGGATGGCGCCGCACACGCAAGTGAATCCAAAACACAACCCAGATCAGCACACTCGATATGCAACCCAGAACTAGGTGGATTAACAGAATCCCTTTTAGCCTTTGCCCCTCGAGCGCCCACTGCCACGCGGCAAGCCCGGTCGCCACGACTGGCACAGTAGAGATCGCAGCTAGCAGCAAATTGAAATACGCCGCCGCAGCCAACGTCCGGTTATTCGTCCACTGCGCGAGATAGTCGAACGCCACGGCCGCGGTAAACAGTGCAATCGGGAAGTGAATCAACACCACATGCTGTGCGTGCTTGGCTAGAAGCACAGTTCTGATGTCGAAGGGATTTACGCTCATCGTCCCCTCACTGCACCACAACCTTGCCGGTCATCTTCGGGTGAATCGAGCAAAAGTACGGATAACTTCCCGCCTTGCTGAAGGTGAAAGAGAACTTCTCATCCGTGTCGAGTACTTTGGACTTGAACACACCCTCCGTGCTGACCACCGTGTGAGGTATGTCGTCACGATTGGTCCACGTAACTGTGGTTCCCACCGGCACCGTCAGCGTTCCAGGCCCGAAACTGAAGTTGTCAATCTTCACTTCCGCCGTTTCCGGTTTCTGCTGTGCGCTAGCCGTGAAATTTCCTGCTCCGGCGCCCAGTCCCGCAATTCCCAACCCCAACGCCACCAACAAAACTGCAGTAGACACACTTCTCCTCATGTTTCTTCTCTTTTTCTTTTTGTATTTAGACTTCTGAGAACTCTTGTTTGTGTTTAGTTGACTTTCACGCGAGCGAAGAATCCACCACCGCCAACGCTTGCTGACCCCGCACGTAGTTCACATTTGTAATTCCCAGCAAACTCCTCAACTGCTCCGCCGGCACCTTCATGGGCCCCGGCGAATCGGCCTTGCCTGGCTGCGGTTGGGGAAATGCCGTCGACGCCGCCGTATGAAACGTCACGTTTCCTTCGATTTTTTGCATCGTTTGGTGAATGTGACCGTTCAGCACCGTCACCGAACCGAACTTCTTCAGGTAGGCCAGCGCCTGTGCGCTGTCTTCCGTGCCCCAGCCCCATTCCGGATACACGGACCACAGCGGAATGTGCGCGAACACCACGATCGGCGTGCTGTGTTTCAGATACTTGACGTCATCTTCCATCCACTCGAGTTGCTCATGGCCCAGCGTGCCGAGTCCTCCGGCCTTTAAGTTCAGCACGTTCACCAGCCCGATGAAGTGCACCCCTTTCTTGTCAAAGCTGTACCACCCCGCCCCTTTTGTGCGTTTTCCGTATCGGTCCAGGTACTGCTTGCCGTCGTCGTTGAGCACGTCGTGTTCGCCCGGCACGAAGAGCACGTCCTTCGCGCTCGCGTTCTTCAAGATCTGGTCCACAGTGTCGAATTCTTCGGGCTTCGAGAGGTGGCTGATGTCGCCTGTATGCAACAGAAACTCCGGTGGTGTAGCCAAACCATTGATTTTGTCTACGGCTGCCTTCAGTGTTCCGACCACGTCTGGATTCGCTGCCTTGTTGAATCCCATGTGGCTGTCGCTGATTTGCACGAAGCTCAGTTCACCCGCCGCCTCCGGTCCCAACTCCGGCATTCTGCTCAGGCTGTATGACTTCAGTACGCCACCCTGCATGACACAGAGCGCTCCTGTTCCCGCCCACGCCATACACTTCAAAAATCCCCTTCGGTCGATCCCGTCGTGATTGTGATCGTTCAAAAGCTCATCTTTCTTTGTCTCGGTCATCAATATCCTCCTCGCCTACCGCTTCCTTCTTCAGTCCACCCGTCGGCGACGCCGAGTTGGCGCCGCCCATTGAGTGCGGGTCTCAATATCGTTCGCTCTTGAAATCGGTTCAATGGACGGGCAATTCCCTCTCAATGTCATGCAGGTCCCCTGGTAACCAACACTCAATAAAAGACTTGTAGGAATTCATTCCAACCTTGAGTTCCAGGGACTCTGGCCAGTGATACACTCACTTTTCATCGAGGTGGTTCACTTCTCAATGCGAGAAGATCAACAGGTTAGGGGTCGGCTCCGTTTCGGGGTCTTCGAACTGGATCTTCGCTCCGGGGAATTGCGCAAGCATGGCCTACGCATTCGATTACAGGAACAGCCCTTCCAAGTGCTGGCGATGCTGCTGGAGCACCCCGGTGAGGTCGTAACTCGCGAAGAACTTCAGAAAAAACTTTGGCCTGCGGATACTTTTGTAGATTTCGACCACGGGCTCAACAAAGCCATCAATAAACTCCGTGAGGCCCTCGGCGACTCCGCCGAGAGTCCCCGCTTTGTGGAAACCGTCGCCCGGCGCGGCTACCGCTTCCTCGCGGAGGCCAAAATCGCCGAGGTAGTCCCATCTCGCGCCTCGGGACTCGCGACTCAGTCCCATCCCGCCCCAGACGCTCCTCATCTCCCCGAGATCGCTGGCAATTCCACAGTCCCCAGACATCGTCTGCCGTCAATTGCGTGGAAAAGTTCTGTGCTCGTTCTGCTCCTGCTGACCGCTTCTCTCGCCGCATGGAAAGTTCATCCCTGGAACCGCCCGTCCCCTGTCATTCATTCCTTGGCCGTCCTTCCGTTGGAAAGCCTCTCAAACGATCCGTCGCAGGATTATTTCGCTGATGGCATGACCGACGAGTTGATTTCTGACCTCGGCCAGATCAGCGCTCTGCGTGTGATCTCGCGTACTTCCGTGATGGCGTATAAGCATGCCCACAAGCCTCTGCCGCAAATCGCCCGCGAGCTGAATGTGGACGCCGTCGTGGAAGGAACCGTGCTCCGTTCCGGCGACCAGGTCCGCATCACGGCACAATTGATCGATGCCTCGGCGGACAAGCACTTATGGTCCCAAAGTTACGAGGGGGAATTGCGGGACACCTTGGCGCTCCAGAGCAAGGTGGCTAGAGCGATCGCCGATCAAATTCAGATCAGTTTGAATCCCCGGGAACAGGCTGCCCTGAAAAGCGCAAAGGTTGTTAATCCGCAAGCCTACGTCTCTTACCTCAAAGGACGCTACTTCTGGAACAAGCGGTCGGCGGAGAGTTTGAAAGTGGCCCTCGCCTATTTCAACCAGGCGATCGATGAAGATCCGGCCTACGCCCAGGCCTATTCAGGCTTAGCTGACACCTACGCTTTGTTGGGAGATTGGCAGTATGCGGTGATGACTCCCAAGGAGGCGCTCCCCAAAGCGAAGGCCGCGGCGATCAAGGCTTTGGAATTGGACAGCGCGCTCGGCGAAGCCCACAACTCGCTGGCTTTCTGCTTGGATGGCTTCGACTGGGCGTTTGACTCTGCCGGGAAAGAATTCCTGCGCGCCATTGAACTGAACCCCGGCTACGCCACCGCTCACCATTGGTATGCCTGGCATCTAGCTCTCTTGCATCGCTACGATGAAGCTCTCGCGGAAATGAGAAAAGCGGAAAACTTGGATCCGCTCTCGCTTGTCATTAATGCTGATTTGGCCGAGCTTCTTGCCCTCGCCCATTCTTATGACGAATCGATACAGCAGAGCCGCAAGACCATTGAAATGGATCCGAATTTTGGTCTCGCGCACAATCATCTCGGCCAGGCTTACCTCCAGAAACACATGTACGATGAAGCGATCGCGGAACTTCAAAAAGCCGTCCAGCTTTCCAGTGGTGGCCCCACGTGCATGGCTAATCTCGCGCGTGCCGACGCCGCTTCCGGCAAGAGAAGCGAAGCGGAAAAATTACTCGGTGATCTGAAGAAGCGATCGAGCCCTGGCTATTCGCATGGTTCGGAGATTGCCGTGATCTATACCTCTCTCGGGGATACCGATCAAGCCATGAATTGGCTCGAAAAAGGCTTCGAAGAGCGTTTTAACCCCGGCGTGCTGCTCCGGCCGGGCTTCGATCCCCTACGCTCGGACCCGCGCTTTCAGAACCTTGTGCGCCGCATCGGCTTCCCTCAATGAGCCGCAGAATCGGAAGCTGACCCGATGCCGTCGACCTCAAGAACACTCTGGACATCCATTCTTGTTCCCATGTCCTGCTCTGTCGTAATCTCAATTTACGCAGTTCCTCTTTCCGAAACGAGGATTTGAACCATGCCGATTACGCGTAGAAATCTATTGCAGGGAATTGCCGCCGCTGGCACTGCCCTTGCCGCCGGAGCGCGTCCTCTTGCCGCTCTTCCAACCACCCGCCTGCCCCAGCCGCTTCCCGGCGCCCCCGCTCCTGGCCCCACTTTGCTGAATCGCAACGAAAACGCCTACGGTCCCTCCGAAAAAGTGCTGGCTGTCATTAGTGAAGCCGCTTCAAATAGCGGCCGCTACCCGCGTGGTGAGTATGAGGCGTTGCGAAAGATGCTTGCCGATCTTCACAAAGTGAAGCCAGAGCAGATTGTTTTGGGCGTGGGTTCCTCCGAAATTCTGCGATTGGCCGGCACCGCATATCTCGGTCCCAACAAAAAACTTCTCGTGCCCAACCCGACTTATCCTTCTCTCTCCAACTATGCCGAAGCGAATGGCGTGCCGGTCGTCAAAATTCCTCTCACGCGGACGTCCGAGCACGATACCGACGCCATGCTTGCAAAAACCGATTCCTCTACCGGCCTCGTGTATATCTGCAATCCCAACAATCCCACCGGCACCTTGACTCCACGCAAAAACTTGGAGTCCCTCGTCAGCAAGCTTCCCCCCGAGGTCATGATTCTGATTGACGAGGCCTATCATCATTACGTCAGTGCCACAGCGGCCTACCGGTCGTTTCTGGATTTCCCACTCGACGATCCGCGCATCATCGTCGCCCGCACCTTTTCCAAAATTTACGGTCTGGCTGGCTTGCGCATTGGATATTCCGTCTCCTCAAATGAAGTCGCCACCCGCCTTTCCGCTCTCCGGCTGCAAAACGGCGTGACCATTCTTTCCGTGAAAGCCGCCATCGCCGCGCTGGGTGACACGGCCTACGTTCGCATGGCCACCAAGCGTAACTCCGACGACCGTCAGGAATTCATGAATCAAGTTAACGCTCGCATGCTTCGCGCCGTCGATTCTCATGCCAATTTCGTGCTCCTCAATCCTCTCCGCCCCGTCACTGAAGTCCTTCCCCATCTTGAAAAAAACAACGTTCTCGTTGCTCCGCCGATTCCCGCCATGGACAAGTACATCCGCGTCTCCCTCGGCACTCCCGCCGAAATGCGGGAGTTCTGGCGCGTTTGGGACCTCATGCCCCCCGGCAGCATGGCGATGTAACCGCCGGTCCGCCGAACCCATTCAAATCATTGCCGGTGCTCCGGCTTGACCGGCTTCTCTGCCTCAACGCGCGCGGGCGCAAGCTCCGCGGCGCTGTGCGAGCCGCCGTACGCCTGGTTTCCGGAGTGGCTTCTTTGTTCTTCCGCGAGCGCATTCAATCGCGCGAAAATCGCGCGCTCCTGAGCGGCCTTATCCAGGAGTTTTGCCTTAGCGTAGGCCTTCGCCAGGTTGAAATGTACTTCTGGGCTGCCCGGAACCAGCTTGGTGGCATTCTCCAATTCGCGAATTGCTGTTTCATCTTGACCCAGTTCGAATGAAGCACGACCCAAAAGATAGTGTGCTTCGCCAGAGCTGGGAGAAAGTTTCACGGCACTCTGCGCGAGTCGCAGGGCCTCGGCGGGTTGATGCTTTTTCAATTCCAGCGAAGCCATTCGAACGTAAGGCAGTTCGCTCGCAGGAGAAATCTTCAATTCCTCGCGGAATTGCGTTTCCGCTTCGTCATATTGCGAGAGCGCGGCGAAAGCTGTCCCGTATGCGTAGTGGAGAAACGGGGTGGACGGAAATTCTTTAACTAGAGTTTGGAATTTTGGAAACGCTTGATCGTATTTGCTGACCTGGAGCAGTTCGGAAATTTGGCCCGCCGTCTGCACCAGAAAATTGTTCCACGCTGGGACTTGCTCCGGCAAAACCGGTATGCGCAGTAGCGCCATTCCGAGAGCGAACTCCATTTTGTTTGCGAGTGCTCCGGAACCTGCTTCGGGTGCCAGAGTCCGCGTGGCGTTTTCAAAGTGTCCGCCGCGAATGAGCAGCAAGCCCAAATGATATTTCGCAAATCGCACGGATTCCGCGCTGCCGCCAAATCCCAGTTCCTCGCCCCGCTGCAAATGAATCAGGGCATTGCCGTAATCCTGGAGCTCAAATTCACTGAGCCCCATCATCGCCCAAGCTGTGCCGAAATTGGGTTTGCGCCCGACCCAGCTCTTCAGAACAGAAATTGCTTCGGGATATTTTGCGGCGGAATAGCAGAGCATCGCGAGATTCCACCGGCCGTCGTCCCATTCGGGACGAAGCTGCAAAGCTTGCTGAAAATTGTGAATGGCGAGATCCGTCTGGCCGGCCGCTTGCGCTTCCGCCGCGCGGCGCGAAAACTCTTTGAACTTTTCCGATGAAGGGCCATTTGCATTCTCTGTTGCCGAATTCGTGCCCGCGATTCCGTTTGCCGCAGGATGCGCGTAGAGTTGCACCATCCGATCGTCCAGCCGGGATTTCTCTGGCGCGAGCTTTTCTGCGGCGGCAAGTTCCTCGGCTGCTTTCTCTTTCTTGCCCGTTGCTTCCAGCGCTTGACCCAGCGCGTGGTGCGCGGCAGCGGAATCCGGCGCCAATTGCACCGCTCCCTCCGCCGCCCGAAGTGCATCTTGCGGCCGACCTAAGCGAAGCTGCAATTGACTTAATTCGATGCGAGGCAAAACACTTTTCGGCGAAACGCTGGTCTCTTCGCGTTGCTCGACGAGCGCTTCCTCCAGGCGAGATGCGGAAGCAAGGGCCCTGCCGTAGGCGTAATGCACGTACGGAGTGTGCGGATAAGTTTTCGCGATCTCGCGAAAACTCTCTAGCGCTTTGGGGGTTTCGCTCTGCGCCAGGAATGAAGCCGCTTCGCCAGCGGCATGGAGCAGAGCATCCTGCGATGGGTCCACTTCTTCAGGCAAGAGCGGAATGCGCAACGTCGCCAAACCCAGCGCGGTTTTTACTTGCGAGGAAATCTGGCTCTGCCCAAACGTCGAAGCAAGCAGAGCTGCCGCCTGGTCAAATTCGCCGCTACGAATGAGCAGCAGCGCGAAGTGATATTTCGCAACGCGCGAAATTTCCGGATCGTCGGCGTCTCCGAAGGATTGCGCTTTCTTCAGGTGTTCGAGCGAGTTGTCGTAATCCTTGGTCTCGAATTCACAAAGCCCCAGAAAATTCCAGCCTGGCCCCGCAGCAGGAGCAAGTTGCACAAGTTTTTGAAACGCAGGAATCGCTTCCGCGTAGCGATCCTGGCTGTATTCCAGCGTGCCCAGGTACCACCAGCCCTCCGCCCAGTCCGTGCGAATCTCCAGCGCGCGTTTGTAATCGCGAATTGCCTCGTCGACTTTGCCCGCGTCGCGAGCAGCGGCAGCCGATTTCGTGAGCGCCTCGAAGCCTGCGGGTGAGGGATTCTCCTGGGAAAGGGAATTGATTTTTCCGAAGGCCGCTGATGCGAAGCTGTACACCAGAGGGAAAGCCAGGAGAAATCGTGAGAGCGAACGACCTAGTTGTCGGGCCTGCATGACGGATCCCCCGCCGGCTAGACTGTTTTCGAGAATAGCATATCGGGTTTCCGAGGCGCGCGGGACGCAAGAGTCGTGATTTCCCGAGATTTACGCAAGATCCTTCTTCGCGCCGCCCCTCTGGAAAAGGGAGGGCGGACGGTTTTTGCAACGTGGTATGGTAGCGGGCATAATGCCGCGGATGGTTTATCGGCCTTCTCAAAGAGAGTCCCTTCCTTTTTCCCGACGCAAGTTCCTTCAGGGCTTGTCTCTGTTTGCGGGGACGCTTTCTCCAAGGATACTTCCACTTCTGGGTGCCACTTCTCCGACACTGCCTGCATTTGAAGAGATCGCGCCGGCGAAGAGCGGGATCAACTGGGTTCACACGGCAGGAAAGTCCGCGGAGAAGTATCTGCCGGAGACGAGCGGGGCGGGCTGTGCTTTTCTCGATTATGACAACGACGGATGGATGGACATTTATCTGGTGAACAGCGGGAAGTGCGATTTTTACAGTCCAGCAAAGCCGCTGCGGAATGCGCTGTATCGAAACAATCGAGAAGGAACGTTCACGGACGTGACGGAAAAGGCGGGCGTCGCCGGCGGCGGCTACGGCATGGGAGTGGCGGCGGGGGATTATGATGGCGACGGTTTCGCCGATTTGTACGTGACGCAGTACGGACGCAGCATCCTTTATCACAACAATGGCGATGGCACCTTTACGGATGTAACGGAGAAGGCCGGCGTGGCGGCTCCGGGGTGGAGCTCGAGCGCGGTGTGGTTCGATTATGACAACGACGGGCGGCTGGATTTGTTCGTTTGCCAGTTCGCGGAGTTTGACAGGATGCGCGGCTGCGGCGTCGCTAAGGATGGCACGCATCATTATTGTATTCCGCGTATCTTCAAACCACGGCCGAACTGGCTGTTTCACAACAATGGCGACGGCACGTTCACGGATGTCAGCAGGGAATCGGGCATCGCGGCGCACCTCGGCAAAGCGTGGGGCGTTGTGGCCACGGATATCAATAACGACGGGCGGATGGATTTGTTTGTCGCCAACGACACGGTGGCGAATTTCTTGTTTATGAACCGCGGCGGGCGGTTTGAGGAGACGGGGCTGACCGCGGACGTGGCGTACAGCGCGGACGGGCGGGCTCGCTCGGGAATGGGTGTGGATTCGGCGGATTTTAATGAAGATGGCTTGATGGATCTGTTTGTGGCAAATATCGATCAGGAAATTTTCTCGCTCTACAAGAACAACGGCGATGAGACGTTTGAAGACGTCTCGGTGCCGCTGGGGATTGGAATGTCCACACGGTGGATGAGCGGATGGGGACTGAAGTTTTTTGACTTCGATAATGACGGTAATCTGGACTTGATGGTGGCCGACGGGTTTCCGGACGATCTCGTTGAAGAGCTATCTCACCAGGTCACTTATAAGGAGCCACTACTGCTGTTTCGAAACGAGGGCAAATCCTTCAAAGATGTGAGCGCGCAGAGCGGGCCGGTGTTTGGGAAATCGTTCGCGGCGCGCGGGCTGGCAATCGGGGATTTTGACAACGATGGCGCGGTGGACGTGCTGATCTCTAATAATGATGCTGCGCCGGTTCTGCTGCGCAACAATGCAGGCCGGGGCAATCATTGGCTAGGTGTGTGGCTGGTTGGACGAAAGGCGAATCGCGATGCCATCGGGGCGCGGGTTACCTATCAGGCGGGGGATCTGAAGCGCGGCCGTATGAAAGTGGGAGGGGGAAGTTTCTTGTCCTCGCATGATCCCCGCATGGTGCTGGGAATGGGGAAACACCCGAAGATCGACTGGCTGGAAGTGAAGTGGCCGCAACCGAGCGGCGCGGTCGAGCGATTCACGAATCTGCCCGTGGATCGCTACATTACTATTGTTGAGGGAACTGGGAAGTGGGAGTAGCCAGCGGACCAGGAACTTATTTTGCCGGGAAGCCTTCCTGTAAGCGACTCGTGTCCCCGGAGATGCGTGGCAGTTGGCGGACCGGGGCAGGGCCCGTGGACTGACGAATCACAAACTCGGGCTCGATGGCGATCTCCGGCACGTATTCGCCGCGCCCTTCGATCAAATCGACGACTGTCTGCGCGGCGATTTGACCCATCTTCACGAGCGGTTGTCTTACCGTGGTCAGTCCAGGATTGGCGAAGGCGGCGCCGGGAATGTCGTCAAAGCCGACAATCGAAATGTCCTCCGGAATTCGCAAGCCTGCTTCGCGAAACGCCCAGATCGAGCCGATGGCGGAAATGTCGTTGTAGGCAAAAAGCGCCGTGAAGGGCTGTTTTCTTGCCAGGAGTTGTTTGGCGAATGGATAGCCAATTGCCGGCGTTGAATCGACGCCTTCCAGTTGGATGGTCAGCTCGGGACGAATGCGCATTCCCAGCTGCTGAGCAACTTCGCAGATCGCGTTCCAGCGCACGCTGGAATCTGAGCTAATGGTCTGTCCTTTGATGAAAGCGATTTCCTCATGGCCGAGATCGCGAAGATGTTCGAGCGCCAGCCGCGCGGCTCGCTTGTGATCGAGGACGATGTTGGTTAAGCCTTCGACGCGCTCGTGCCCCGCTACCGCGACGGTCGGAAGGACGAGCTGCTCTGTAATGGAAGTGTCGGTGGTGATGAAGCCTTCCACGCCACGCGTCATCAGCATCTGCGCGTAGGTTTGCAGGAGCTTCGGGTCATGGCGGTGAATCACGGTCAAGAAAAAATAGTTGTTCTTGCGAAGATATTCTTCGATGCCGCTGATCACCAGCGCGCCATAAGCGTCGCCGATTTCTTCGGCGATCACGCCGATCGTGTAGGTTCTCTTTAAACGCAGGGTGCGTGCGAAAAAATTTGGCCGATAGTTGAGAGCTTGCGCGGCCTCGATGATGCGATTCTTGGTACGGGCAGGAATGGAACGCGCGGCGGCAGAGTTGTTTAGCGCGGCGGAAACCGTTCCCGGGGTCAGCCCGAGGTGCTGCGCAATGGTCTTTAGGGTGACCCTATTCTCATCCCGGGGGCCCGGCTTCTTTCGAGATGCTAACGTCATCGGCAGGTTCTCCGCGAATCTCCCAAAATCGGGATATGGAAAATGGTGGCCTCAAGAGCGAGAGCGCAGCCTGCCGGGTTCACTCGGCGTCCCGTAAGCCGCGATTCTAGCTCAACTTGGGCCTTGACAGGCAACCTTTCGACGCTGTGAGTCAGGTCAAGGATGCGACGCTGGAAGGGCATATTCCTCCATTTATACGGATACAATGCCTGGCGGGTTACAGTCCCCAAGTCCGGGAGGGCTCCTGACCCTCCATTTCCAGCGGCCCTAGAATATCATTATTTTTCTTTAGAATATCATTATTTCTGCTTGACAAGCCTGCCCCGATGGTTCTAAATACCCGGCTAGTAGAAAAGCATTACTTCAGGTAGTGCTTTAGGGGTCGGGTTCTTTTTCAGGTTCAGCAGGGGTAAAAGAGAATACGAGTCCGAGGCAGTTTGCTGGAATGCGGGCGTCGCGCTCTCTTTTTCGCGCAAATATCTCCTCGAGGGTAAACGAATGAAGATTCGATTTTTGAATGGAAGTGAATCAATCAGCATATCGCGACTGATGCGCGCGCTACTTTTTGCGCTCGTACTTTTGCTCGCGGTTCCGTTTGCGGGGCACGCACAACAATATTCTGGCTCGATCACGGGCACGGTGACTGATCCTTCGGGTGCGGCAGTTGCCGGAGCCGAAGTAAAGGTCATTAACTCAGGCATGGGCGTCACATTGACGACCGCGACCAGCGAGCAGGGCGTGTACTCGTTTGTCCAGTTGCAGGTGGGAACCTACGAAATTCACGTCAAGCACGCCAGCTTCAAGGAATTTATCGCCAAGAGCGTCGAAGTCCATGTTTCATCCACCACGGAAATCAACGCAAAGCTCGATCTGGGTGCAGCCACCGAAATGGTGACGGTGGAGGCGTCGGATGTGCAGGTTCAGACGACGTCCGCGCAGGTCGGCGAAGTTGTGGAAGGCACTCAGCTCCGCGAATTGCCCTTGAACGGCGAGAACTTCATGGGATTGGTTGTGCTGTCGCCTGGAGTCTCGCAGGCCAATGGTTTTAACTCGCGAGATAAAGGATTGACGGGCGGCGCGGATTTTTCGGTGAACGGCAACCCGTACAACTACAACTTGTTTATGGTCGACGGCGTCAACAACAACGACGTCGGTTCTGGCCGCACGATTTTGGTGTACCCCTCGGTGGACGCCATCGCCGAATTCAAAATGATCCGCAACTCGTACGGCCCGGAATACGGCCAGGCTACTGGCGCGATCATCAGCATTACGACAAGATCCGGTGAAAACCAATTTCATGGTGGCTTCTTCTACGCGGGACGAAATGATGCACTGAACGCCAACGACTGGTTTTCGAATAACAACAAGACCGGTAAGGCGGAACTCCGCCGCAATGACTGGGGCTACCACGTGGCCGGACCGGTCATCAAGAACAAGCTTTGGTTCTGGTGGAACCAGGAGTGGAACAGAGAAATCCGCGGCGTGTCCGTTAGTGCATGCGTCCCCACGGTCGCAGAAAAGTCCGGCGACTTCAGCCAGGGACTCAGTTGCGGCGCGACTGCACCGGTGATTCCAGCGGGCCTTCGGGCAGCTGGCAACCCTCTCAAAATCGCCAATCCTGACCCGGCCGGCTTGCTCGTTGCAAAATTCTACCCCGACCCAAATGTTGCTGGAGCAACGGGAAACACCAACAACTGGGCCGCCGCTGAAAATGGTAAGCCCAATTGGAGTGAATGGAACATCCGGGCTGATTACGATCTGACGAAGAAGAATCGCGTAACCTTCCGCTGGACTCATGATTCCTGGACGAGTCCGGCTCCAAATCCGAACCTTTTTTGGGGCGACTCGATCTTCCCCACCGTCAATTCGGACTGGAGCCAGCCTTCGAAGAGCGTAATGGCCAAGTTGACCACCCAAATCGGAAACTCCATGGTGAATGACTTCGAGTTCGGTTTGGGCTACAACGCCATTATCACGACGTTGTCGAGCTCCGCTCTCCCGCTGGTGAAATCGCTCAACGCGGCTATCCCAAGTGCCTGGCCAAGCTCGCTCAAGACCGGTCCGGCGATGCCCCAGTTTAACGCTAACGGGTGGGGCGGGTTGGGACCGTACGGGAGCGGCCAGGAGATGTGGACCATCGCGCCCTACGGCAACCACGAGGATCTCTATGCCCTGCAAGATAACGTTTCGAAAGTGCAAGGCAACCACGTTTGGAAGTTCGGTGCGTACTACAGCACGAACGCTAAGATTGAGAGCAACAATGGCGGCACCGATCAACCTAGTTTCAATCCTGCCGACGGTGGCTTGAATGCGTGTCCGACATCAAATCCAACCTGCACGACCAACAATGGTCAGCCGATCGGTGTCCCGACCGGAAACGCCCTTGCCAATGTGCTTGTGCCTGGGCAGGTATACGTAACCAACGAAAACAGCCTCAATGCTGTCGCCCGAATCGTCTGGCATGACTTCGAATGGTACGCCGGCGATACCTGGAAGCTTACCCGTAATTTTACGGTGAACTACGGTTTCCGCTGGTCCATGCTGCGTGAACCGTATTCCGAAACGAATCATTTGACCTCATTCAGCCTGGCGGCCTATGACCCGAGCCGGCCGGCAACGGATGCCTGCAACGGCATCATCATTGTGCCCGGAACTCATCCCTGTCAGGATGCGGTCACGCAGCTTAACGCGCTTGGTATCAGCTTGCCACTTTCGAATGGCACGCCTGGCCCGAATGCGGCGCTAGTCAACAACAATAATCACAATATCGCTCCTCGGTTGGGTATCGCTTGGGACCCTAAGGGCGATGGCAAGATGGCGATTCGAGCCGGCGTCGGGCAATTCTTCCAGCGCGAGCCCGTCGGCTTGAACAATCAACGCGCGGGTAATGCGCCTTTCGTGATCAATGCAACCGACGTGCGCACGATCGGAGCAGCGACGCCACTTGGCGGTGGTTCTGTGTCCCCTTGTTGCGCGAAGAATCCACGCGGGGTGGTACCCAACAGTTGGCAATGGAACCTCTCCGTGGAACGGGAATTTGCCCGCAACCTGGCATTCAATGTCGGGTATGTAGGCAACACGGGTATCCACCTCACATCGGGTATCGATCTCAATGCGATCCCGAACAGCGACTGGGCCACTGCCGCGTTTCTGAATGGCTCCGCTCAGAACGCATTGCGCCCCGCTGGAAACTTCGGTTCGATCCAGCAATTTGAACGCAACGGCCACGCTTCGTACCATGCGCTTCAAGCGTTGTTCCGTTGGAAGTCCAGCAATTACTCCAGTTTCCAGGCTGCGTACACCTGGTCGCACTCGATCGGAAACGTCGAAGAGGACAACTCTTCGGGTAGCGTCAACCAGCAGGCAACCACGGACCAGAGCAACGGCGCACTCGACAAGGGGAACACCAACATCAACCGTCCGCAGATCTTCGTGGCGAACGAAGTGATCTACCTGCCGAAACTGACCAACAAGGGCGCGTTTGTGGAGAAAACCCTGGGAGGCTGGGAAGTGAATAGCATCCTGAACATCACGTCGGGTGCTTCGCTCAGCGTATTCTCCAACGGTGCTAACGACGCCGTGGCCGGTGGCACACTGAACTCCATACAGGGCTCTGGCTGGAACAGCAATAACCGACCGGATGTCACTGGGACCAGTTGCAACGCTAACGAGAACGGCCGGCAAATATTGAATCCTGCCGCGTTCACCTTTGTTGGCCATGTAATCGGAACCCCGGGTAAAGCGGCGCGTGGCTACTGCTACGGCCCCCACAGTCGGAACTTCGACATGCAGTTTGCGAAGAACTGGAACTTCAAAGAACACTACCGCGTGAAGCTAGGCATGGACTTCTTCAACCTGTTCAATCATGCCAACTTCTTCAGTCTTCCAGGAACCAACTTCAATGCCAGCGGGCTTCAATGCGGAGTCACAGCTTGCAGTGCGACAAACAACGTGGTCACGGGGCAGCTCGCGGGCCAGCAAGGCGGCTTCGGGCAAGCGGGTTCCGTGCATCCGGGACGCGAGCTTCAGTACTCGCTGAGGTTCTACTTCTAAGCGAAGCTGGATCTTAACTGACCAACTGCATCAACGGCGGGGCTTGAATTTTCAAGCCCCGCCGTTTACTTTTGGATGTGCATCTGGGGATCGGCTCATCGTGATTTTCCCTTAAACTGTCTGAGTTTCTATGAATTGCGATAAACTACACTGTGCGCTCGTTTTCTGCTGCTGCGTCTCTCTCGTGCCAAGGCCGAGCGCAGGCGCGCAAGATCCCGGCCAGCCCGAAGCCGTTCGGCAAGAGGCTGGTACGAAGGGCTCTGCCAGACAACCGATTCCTGCCGAGGCTGAGTTGCAGGATCGCCTGAACCGCGTCATGCAGGCAAAGTCCGCTGGGGATGTCCCCGGCGTCGCACAGGCGAGTGAGGCTCTGATTGTCTTGGGATTGCGCGAGCTGGCCCAGCTCCGGCTGTTGCAGTCTGCTGCGCCCCAGGCCGTCAAACTCTACGAGCAATCGCTCCGATTCGAGAACTCGCCGGAGACACGGGTTGATCTTGCAATCGCGCTTCTTTACGCCAACGAAACCGAGGAAGCGATTCGCGCGGCGAACCAGGCTGTTCAAGACGATCCCAAAAATGTACGCGCATGGAACACACTTGGAAAAGCCTGGATGATGAAGAGCGATTACGCGGAGGCGGCGCGCGCATTGTACCGCGCTGCGGAAATCGCACCCGATCTTGAGTCGCTGTACAACCTGGGCATCTCTCTGCTGTCCACGCGCGATCCGGCGGACAAAGCGCGCGCCCCGGAGGTATTCCAGGAAATGGTCAAGCTAGCGGGCGATAGCGGTTCCATCCACGTTCTCTTCGGCCGGGCTTATCGTGATGCTCGAGACATGTCCTCCGCCATTCGCGAAATGCGCCGCGCCATCGCCTTGGATACGCGCACACCCCACGCTCACTATTTTTTGGGTCTGGCTTATATGGCACAGAATGAGTGGGTAGCGACGCCCGAAACGAGGGCGGAATTCAAAAAAGAGCTCGAATTCCACCCTCGCGATTACCTAGCCAATTACATGCTGGGATTGATTGCGTCTGCTGACAGAAACTACAAGGACTCCGATCGCTATTCAAGCCTCGCTGCTTCCGTTAATCCGAGTGCCCCGGATCCGTGGCTCTATATGGGTCTGAACGCCTACGCCCAAGGCAATATGCCGCGCGCGGAGGAGTGTTTCCGCAAGGCCATCGTACTCACAGGTGAAGACAATTCGCGTTCGAATTATCAGATTCGGCGCGCGTACATCAATCTGGGCCGCATCTTGATTTCCTCCGGGCGAAACGAGGAAGGTGAGCCCTATCTGGTGAAAGGCCGCGAATTTCAGAACAAGGTCCTTGAAGATAACCGCCGGGGGACTGCCGCGCACCTTCTGGAAGAGGGCGCCGATGCGAGGAACGTTTTCATGCCCCTCACCAGTGAGACGGAAGAACAAGCCGCGCCTTCGCACAACACCAACGCAGATCCCTTTGCCAAGGTTGATCCGTCCCTTCTTGCGCGCGCTAGCCTTACAAAGGAGCAAAAAAAGCAGGCCGAGGCTCAGGAGAACCAACTCCGTTCTGTTCTGGCGCAGGGTTTCAGCGACCTGGCTACTTCGGAAGCGATCCGCAAGGACTACGCCGCCGCGTTGGCGCACTATCAAGACGCGGAGCATTGGGTTGAGGCTCAACCGGAGCTGATGCGGAATCTAGGGACCGCCGCGTTTCGTGCGCAGAACTATGGCGAAGCCGTGCGCGGCCTTTCCGTCTGGCTGAATTCCAATCCCAGTGACGCGCCTATACGTGCCATGCGGGGAATGGCCTACTTCGGTTTAGACAATTACGCGGATGCAGCGAAAACATTCGCCCCGCTGGGTGTTCCGGGAATGCAGGACTCCACCGTCGGCTACGCCTGGGCGGTTTCCGCCACCCGCACCGGCGAATTGAAACACGCCTCCGAAATTCTGGCCGAATATGAAAAAGGGAAGCTTTCGCCGGAGACCCTCCTCCTCGTTGGCCAGCTATGGATCGAAGTCGAAGATTACGCGCGTTCGGTTGCTGCGCTGCATCGCGCTTTGCAGGCAGACGCATCACTGCCAAGAGCTCACTATTTTTCCGGCCAAGCCGATATTCGCTGGCAGCATTGGTCCGAAGCGGCTGATGAATTTAACGCCGAACTTGCTTTGGTGCCCACAGACCCCGATGCCAAGTTCAACCTCGGTTTTGTTTATCTGCAGCAATCCAAGACGGACGATGCCGTCGAGCTGTTCCGCCGGGTTCTTGTCCTGCATCCCGATCACGTTAATTCGCATTACGAACTCGGGAAAATCCTGCTGGACCGCGGCGAAATGAAAGAGGCCATCGATCACTTGGAGGCCGCCGCGCGCCTTAGCCCGCAGACGGACTACGTGCACTATCAGTTGCAGGCCGCCTACCGCAAAGAATCGCGCATCGCCGACGCGGACCGCGAACTTGAACTCTACAAGGAGCTCAAGGCCAAGTCGCGTGAGCGCGCCGCCCCCCAGCCGGTTCAGCGCCCATGATATTCTTTCCGCGGGAAATCCTTTGATCAGAAAAGGTTGGAGAAAGTCTGCGAAAGTCTTGACGATCTTGCTCTTGGCGGCTCGTCTGGCCACCGCCCAGGGCGGGCACCCTCAGCCTCCACCGCCGCCGCCCGGAGCGAAGTCCACCAAGTGCGCCAGCCGGCCGATACCACAACTTGAGGACATCACATCAAAAGCGGGAATCACCTTTACGCATACCTCCGATCCCGCGAAAAAATTCATTGTCGAGTCCATGAGCGGCGGCGTCATCCTCTTCGATTTCGATCGCGATGGATGGCTGGATATCTATTTCACGAATGCCCCGACCGTGGAAATGGCCATCAAGGGCCAGAAGAGCCGCGGTGCCCTCTATCACAACAATCACGACGGAACGTTCACCGATGTCACGGAAAAAGCCGGCTTGAACTCTCCGTGCTTTGCCATGGGCGGCGCGGTCGGCGACTATGACAACGACGGCTGGCCTGATTTGTACGTGACCTGCCTCGGCGGCAACGTTCTCTATCACAACAATGGCGACGGCACCTTCACCGATGTGACCGCCAAAGCCGGTGTTGCCGACGGGCGCTGGTCCGCCGGCGCAGCTTTCGGCGATTATGATGGCGATGGATTCCTCGATCTGATGGTCACCAATTACGTCGATTTTCACCTCAATGATCTTCCCGGCTTCGGCAAATCTCCCAACTGCAAGTATCGCGGAATCGATGTGCAGTGCGGCCCGCGCGGATTGAAGGGCGCAGGTGATGCGCTGTTTCACAACAACGGCGACGGCACATTCAAGGATGTCTCGAAAAGCGCCGGTGTGGATGATCCGAATGGATATTATGGTCTCGGTGTGGTCTGGGCGGATTTCAACAATACCGGGCGGCCGGATATTTATATTGCCAACGATTCGACTCCCAAATTTCTGTACAAGAATTTAGGCGGCGGAAAATTCGCCGACATCGGGCTGGAATCCGGAACGGCCGTCAGCGAAGATGGTTCCGAGCAAGCTTCCATGGGCATCGCCATCGGCGATTACCTCCACACCGGTCGGCCATCGCTCTACGTTACAAACTTTTCGGACGAAAACGATCTTCTCTACCGCAACGACGGCAATTGGAATTTTACCGACGTCTCGTACGCCTCGGGAGTAGCGCTGCCGTCCCTGCCATACGTCAAGTGGGGCACCGCTTTTGCCGACTTGGATAACGATGGTTGGCTGGACCTGATTACCGTGACAGGCCACGTTTACCCGCAGGTGGATTTGCTGCCATCCGGTGCCGGTTATCGTGAGCCGAAATTGCTTCGTATGAATCAGAAGGACGGAACGTTTTGCGATGCTAGTGACCAGGCGGGGCCGGCGCTCCTGCAGAAGCGCGTTTCCCGCGGGCTTGCGATCGGTGATCTTTTTAATACCGGCAATGTGGACGTGGTGATCGGCGATATCGATGGCTCTCCGATGATCTTGAAGAATCATAGCGTCCCCGGTCGTCACTGGGTCAGCTTCGAATTGGCGGGAACAAAGAGCAACCGCCTGGGGATCGGCGCAAGAATCAAAGTGGTAGCCGGGGGAATGACGCAAACTGATGAGGTCCACAGCGGAGGCAGTTATTTGTCGCAGAACGATCTGCGTTTGCATTTCGGTTTGAACGCCGCCACGAAAATCGATCGCGTCGAGATTCGCTGGCCTTCCGGAAAAGTGGATACGCTCCTGGATTTGCCCGCAGACCAGTTCTATTCCGTCCTGGAAGGCACTGGCGTCGTGCCTGCGGACCACATTCGCCCAACTCCTCCCTCCAAGGCCAAGCCTGCCGTAGCGCCAGCACAAGCGACTCCCTAGCGCTTTTGCACTCCTTCAAGCACGTCGGAGGCAGCGCCCGGGCCAAAAGCCTGTATTGATGGGCTTCAAGCATCAAATATTCAGTTGCTTAGAATAAGGATATTCTATAGGCTGTTAACGTTAACGGTCGGGGCTTTTCTTGCCATCCAAAAACAGTGATTCGCAAGTCCCCGGAGGCTTCATGAACACCCGCACAGCTCTTCGATATGGCTTGGTTTTCTTCCTCCTAATGACCGCTTCCGCCGCTCGCGCGGACGACGATATCCCCAAGGCCGCCTGGAAGCGCCCCATCGGTGCCCCGCTCGAGCATCCCGGCACAAAAAAGCCGGCGCTGGATGCCGGCCACATCGATGACGGTTACTGGCAAGGCGCGCCCGTCGGCGGTTTCGGCTCCGGCACTTTCTCGCGCACCTATCGCGGCGATTTCGCACGCTGGCACATGCAGGGCGGCGTTCATAAATATCAAATCGTGGATGGAAATCAGTTTGCCATGTTTCAAAAATCGGAGGAC
>JBGPIX010000056.1:0-19531 GCA_041485085.1 Candidatus Acidiferrum sp. | reverse complement strand
GCCCCCGCCGCGAGCGCTTTCGAAATATCCCCGGAATACTTGATCCCGCCGTCGGCAATGATCGCCACGTCGGTTCCCTTCGCCGCTCTCGCGGCTTCCATGATGGCGGTTAGTTGCGGCACTCCCGCGCCCGTGACCACCCGTGTTGTGCAGATCGACCCCGGTCCGATCCCCACTTTCAGCCCATCAATGCCCAGCGAAATCAGTTCCTTCGCGCCTTCGTACGTGGCCACGTTTCCCGCAACGAGTTGCATTTCCGGCAAGCGATGTCGAATCGTTTTGATCGCCTCCATCACTCGCTCGGTGTGCCCGTGCGCCGTGTCGATGGCCAGCACGTCGGCTTTCGCTTTGGACATTTCCACGGCGCGCTCCAGAAAATCGCCCGTCGCACCCACGGCAGCGCCCACGCGCAGTCGTCCGTGCTCGTCTTTTGCCGCACGCGGATATTCCAGTTTCTTCTGGATGTCTTTGACGGTGATCAAGCCCTTCAAGTTAAAGTCCTGATCCACCACCAGAAGCTTCTCGATGCGGTGTTTTTGCAGGATACGCTCGGCTTCTTCCAGCGTCGTGCCCACTGGCACGGTCACCAGATTTTCCTTGGTCATCACCGAGCCGACCAATTGCGCATGATTCTTCTCGAATCGCAGGTCGCGGTTGGTCAGAATTCCCGTCAGCCGTGAGCCGCGCGTCACCGGCAGGCCTGAAATTTTGTACTTGTTCATGATTTCCAGCGCTTGCCGCAGCGTGATATCCGGCGAAATCGTCACCGGGTCCACGATCATCCCGCTTTCCGAGCGCTTCACCCGGTCCACTTCCTCGCCCTGCCGGTCGATGGGCATGTTGCGGTGCACTAGCCCGATGCCGCCCTGCCGCGCGATGGCGATGGCCAGCCGCGATTCCGTTACCGTGTCCATCGCGGCCGAAGCCAGCGGAATGTTCACCGTCAGCTTGCGCGCAAAGTTCGTGGTCGTGTCGACCTCGGTTGGCAGCACCGAAGAACGCCCCGGCAAAAGCAGCACGTCGTCAAAAGTAAGACCTTCGGTTATCGGACTGTCCATCGTTCCCGCCTCACGTTAAAAGATTGCGCGCACGTAAACCGGCGCTATAAAGCAACGCAGCCCAGCGGGTGCCCGCTGGGCTGGCAAATGATTTCATCAAATTTAAAAAATGCATCACCGTTAATCTCCCATTATAAGGTCCAGCGGAATTTGCGTCAAATTTGGTCCCTGCTTGAATAACGATGCTTGTCTACGTGCAAGGTGTGAAATAGAGTTTGAGTGTGCCAATAAGCCTGCCTGAATTCCAGCCGCACCCGCTCTTGAAAAACGGCCACGCCATGACCATCGTCTCGGCTTACGTGCCCAGGCGCTTCAATATCCCGCCCGCCGAAGCCAGGCTGTTTCAGGTCGATCCGGAATCTCGTTTGCTCGCACACTGTCATTGGCAGCCTGGGAAGCGCCAAGATGCGCCGGTCATCATCATCGTTCATGGCCTCGAAGGTTCCAGCGATGGGAATTATATTCACGGCATTGCGGAAAAGGCCTTCCACCGCGGCTTCCACGTCGTGCGTATGAATCAGCGGAATTGCGGCGGCACGGAAGCCTTGACGCCCACCTTGTACAACTCCGGCATGAGTGCGGATTACCGGGCTGTCTTTGAAGAGCTCTCAAACGCTGACGGTTTCGAACAGATCTTCTTCGCCGGCTACTCCATGGGGGGAAACCTGGTGACCAAAATGGCCGGAGAGTTTGGCGCCGCCGTGCCGAAAGCATTGCGTGGCGTTTGCACCGTGTGCCCGGCCATCGACCTTGCTGCTTGCGCCGACGCGCTCGAACGCCCGGACAACTATTTCTACCAGCGCCACTTCGTGAAGGGACTCATGTCCCGCTACAGGAGAAAACACAAAATATTTCCCGAGCGCTACCCGATTCGCGGCCTTGCGCCGGTCCGAACGGTCCGCCAATTCGATGACGTCATCACCGCGCCGCATTTCGGCTATCGCGATGCGCGAGACTATTACGAGAGCGTGGGCGCGAAACGCGTGGCCGCGCAAATCCGCGTGCCCATGCTTATGATTACCGCGCAGGATGATCCCATCGTCCCCTACGCTTCCTTCTTGGCCGCCAAAATCAGCGAGAATCCCGCCATCCAGTTTGTCGCGCCTCAGCATGGCGGCCATTGCGGCTTCATTTCGAAACACTCCGGCATGGAGCGCTTCTGGGCCGAGCAGCGCATCGTCGAATTCTGCGCCGAGCTCTCGGCCTCGTAGGGCCCGCCTTCTGAGGCGGGCCGCTCCCTCCTTCGCTACCCCAGCGGCTTCTCCAGCGAAACCGCAAACCCCGCCGTCAAAAGCTGCGCCGGCCCATCCGCGGCAATCACCATGTAGTCTTCGCACCGCATCCCGAACTCCCCGGGAATATAAATTCCCGGCTCATTCGAAAACGTCATCCCTGGCTCCAGCACCGTCTTGCTTCCGCGCACAAGATAAGGATGCTCGTGCCCGTCCAGCCCAATCCCGTGGCCCAGCCGATGCGTGAAGTACTTGTAGTCCGGCCCATACCCGCCATCGGTCACCACTTTGCGAGCCGCGTCATCCACCGTGCCCGATAGCCGTCCCTCCCGCGCCGCATCGAGCGCCGCATTCTGCGCCTTCCGCACGATCTCGTAAACGCGCGCCACTTTGTCCGGCGTCTTGCCGAAGATGCCCGTACGCGTCACGTCCGATTCGTACCCCTCCACCGTGCACCCGCCATCGATCAATACCACGTCGCCATCTTTCAGTTTTTGCGGCTTTATTGTCCCGTGCGGCAGCGCCGCCGACGCTCCCAGCAGCACTAACGCCCCGCCGCGCAAACCCATTTTCGAAAAGCCGCCTTCCACCAGCTTGCCGATGTCCTCCTGAGACATCCCTTCCTTCAGCGAAGCGAACACTGCCCGAAAGACGTCGAAGGTGGCCTCGCCGGCCAGCCGCATCAGCTCGAGTTCGTGTGCCGACTTGCGTCCGCGGCACGCGATGGTCACCGGATCAGCCGAAACGCATTCGAATCCCGGCGCCGCGCCGCGCAGATGATCGAAAAACGTGAACAGCGCGGCTTCTTCCACTCCGATCCGCCCGGTGCGTATCCCCCGGTCCGCCAACGCCGCCGCCGCGATTTTCGTCGGGCTTTCGTCTTCTTGCCATGCGCGCACTTCCGCCGCGAGATGCAACCTCTCCCGCATCCGTCCCTCTTCAAACGCGGGAACGACCACAATGGGATCACCCGTGCGCGGCAGCACCAGCGCCAACAATCGCTCGCTGATTCCCCATCGAATGCCCGTGAAGTAATACAGCGACGTCCCGGGAGCGACGAACAACGCATCGTATTTCGGCGTCAGTTCCGCCATCAGTTTTTGAGCCTGCAGGAGCCGTCCGTGGAACTCATCGGCCGTGATGGGATGCACCCGCGATCCGAGTGGTTTGAGTGCCGAGAATGCCGCAGGCAGCGTGCTGGCGCCACCCTCAGCTTTCGCCGCGGTTTGGGCATTCACCGGTCGCGCCAGCGCCAAAGCCGAAGCCATGGCGGTGCCTTTCAAGAAATTCCTTCGCGACGCATTCGAACGGAAGTCCAAAGTTGGTTTGTTCATGTCAGCAAAGAGGTTTATCCGGGGTTACCACACTTTGTCAAGCGCGATGAAAGAGTCACAATTCGTAAGCTCACTGCTGGCTTTGAGTCACCCCCCCTTTGACTACACCCAAAAGCAAAACGGGGAGGCTCTTGCGAGCCTCCCCGTTTCTGCTGTTTCAGTTGTGCTCTGGATTACCAGGTCAGTTTTATGCCTAGTTCGATGTTGCGGCTGCCCCCGTTGAAAGCGGTCTTGTCCAGGAATGTCGGCGAAGTCACGAAAATGTAGCCGGCATTCAAGGGGTTGGTGTTCGTCGCTGAATCGAGTGCGCCATTATTGGTTGGCAGCCCGATGCTGAAGTTAGGATGGTTGAACGTGTCGTAGGTCTCGAAACGGAACTGCAACGTAGCGCGTTCCGTGAGTTTGTTCGTCTTGAGCAGGGACATGTTCCAGATGTTCAGTCCTGGCGAGCTGACCGTGTTCCGTCCGGCGTTTGCTTTCGCTCCAACTCCGGCTTGTACGAATCGTGCATTCGGCGTATTGGCCAAATAACCGACCACTGCCGCATTGGATCCTGGCGTAGGATCAACGCAACTGCCGGTGCAGCCTTTCGGTGGGTCATCGGCATGATTGGGATCGCATGTAGCGTCAATATAGGTTGCCCCGCCTCCTGCAAGCCCGTTATTGCAAACGGCGGTGACTGTAGAGGCCGTTAGCCCAACACCTGCGGGATTCAGGATTGTGCGGTCCCCCGCTGAATCGCCGTTGAGATTCGAGTCCACTCCCGATAGTGGCGTGATTGGTTGCCCCGATTGGGCCAGGTAAGTGCCGCTTACCTCCCAGCCGTGTGCGGCCCCTCTCAAAATGCGGTTTTCGGTTTTGACGTTGGGGATATCGTAGACCCACGTCACGGCCAGCTTCTGGGGTAGGTCTAGCACCGAGCGTCCGCGCTCATTCGCAAAATTATAGCCGTCTTGCGCGCGGCGCGGGTTGACGAAGCTGCTAAACAATTCGTTCGTGGAATTGTCTATGTTTTTCTCAAAAGTGTAGTTCGCCCGGAAGTACAGGCCCTTTGCGAATCGGTGCATGAAGTCCACCGAGCCCGCGTGGTAGATCCCCGAGCCTTTCGGCGGGAAGGTGGTCATTACCCCGAGGAATCCATCAACAGAAAGAGGATTCTTGACAAATCCCTTGAGGTTCGCCAGCGTGTCCACCGGAGCGGTAACTGTGGCCGGTACGTCGCTTGCCTTGAAGTACGTCGGCAACGGAGCCAGCCCGCCACCTGGGAAATTCGGATCGAAGGCCGACGCGGAGTTCAATCGCTGCTGTACCGGCAAGCTCAGGCTTCGTGTGCCCACGTAACGAACTTCGATGCTGGTATCCCTGAACAACTCGTGCTGCACTCCCAGAGACCAGCCGATCACCTTGGGAGCCACTTGATCTGGAATGAGGCTCCCTGTCGCACCTCGGGCATCCAATTGCGTCGCTGGCGGCACATTCACTTGCAACAGTCCACCGCCTAGGAGGAAGCCCTTTCCGGTTTTATCGGCCGGATTCAGGTAGCTGGCGCACCAGGCTGGCGCTCCGCTCAACGAGCAGGTGATGTCCGGGTTTTGTTCCGTTTGAAGTTGGGGAGGCAGGCTGTTGATGGCAAAGTTGTTCGGGATGACGTCATACGCAATCTGTGCGCCTCCGCGAATTGCCCACTTTCCGCGGCCCGTTGGGTCCCAGGAAAATCCGGCGTGCGGTCCGAAGTTGTTCTTGTCCGCTAGTGGCTTCCGGAAAACTATCCCGAAGGCCGGATCGTTCGAAATAGCATTCAGCGCCTGCTTCGCTTCGTCTCGCGGGATGCCTGAATACTCGTAACGCACTCCGAGGTTCAGGGTGAGACGCGAAGTTACTTTCCAATCGTCTTGCGCGAACCAGTAGAAAGCGTGGTAATTGTCTGCTGTGCTCCCTGTGCCTGCACCGCGCAGCGCCCCGTTCGCTCCATCAGGAACGAAGTCGTTCATGAACGAATTAAGCGAAGCATAGTCCCACTCGCCTCGGGCGCGTGGAAGGTCGTTTGTGGGAGCGATGTAGTTACGGAATTCCGCCCCGACCTTAAACGTATGTTTGCCATGGATGTAAGAAAGGTTGTCGGACCCTTGGTAAATATTTTGCGTATATCCCTGTGGAGCGAGGCTGAATGGACCCACGTTGCTGCCGAAAGCATCGATCTCCACGTTCGGGAAGTTCGAAAAAGCCGACGGCGGGATGATGTTCGGACCGTTCAACCTTGAGAAGGATGCCCGGAAATCATTGATGACATGACTGCTGATACTCCAGGCATCCGTGAAGATGACCTTCCGTCCGTCGTTGCCCTGACTGCCAGTGAACTGTGATTGCGGCTGCACTGGATTCACGAGCGGAGCGCGAAAACGATCATAGAGATATCTTGTACGAAGCTGATGCTTCCCCAGATTCAGATCGCCATTGATGGCAAAGTCGTGCTGATTCGAGAAGTTCGGCGCGACTCCAGCGAATTGGCCGACGTCGATCGCCTGACCGTTCACCAACGCGGTCCCGCTCTTGGTCGTGGCGGTAGGAAATTCCTTCAGGATAGCTAACACCGCGGAGTCAGGATTCAGCGCCAAAAGTTGGCTCATCCCGTTTGCCGTGGGCATTGTTACGGTGGCGCCCTGCGAGCCCAGTCCTTCATTCTGAAACTCGTACGCGCCGTAAATGAAGAGCTTGTCCTTTAGAATCGGCCCGCCTGCGCTTGCGCCGAACCGGTTGTAATCAAAGCGGTTTTTCACATCGCCACCATTAGCGGGAACGAAAGCCGACAGTTCCTGGTTCGTGGCGGCGTTCATATCGCGATTGCGGTTGTACCACCATCCTGCGCCGTGCCAGTTGTTGGTGCCCGACTTGGTGACAATATTAAACTGCCCGCCGGAGGAGTGGCCGTATTCTGCGCTGAATTGATTTGTCAGCAGCGTGAATTCCGCCACCGACTCCTGAATAACTGGTTGCGTCGGACCATTCACATCCAGCCGGTTGTCATCCACGCCGTCAATCGAGAACCCGTTGAAGCGCGGGCGCGTCCCGCCGATCGATCCGCCTGAACCCAGCACGCCGCCCTGCTGCGTCGTCGTTCCGGGCGCAAACACTGCAAATTCTTTTACGTCGCCTCCGAGTGTGTTCACCGGCAGTTCGTTCACTACTCGTCCGCTGAACGTTGCGCTCAATTCGGAAGACTCTGTCTTAACCAACTCCGCTCCCGCTTCCACTTCTACGACTGCGGAAACTTCGCCGAGTTCCAGCGCCACTTTTGCTTCTGCGGTCGCATTGGATTCTACCGTCACACCTTTTTGCACTGATTTCTTGAATCCGGTTTTTTCCACGGTGACCGTGTACGTGCCGACCAGCAAGTTTGGAAAAACGTAGGTTCCCGCGCTGGATGCCGTCGTGGAAATGGAAACACCCGTGGCCTCGTTTGTGACCGTCACCTTCGCATCTATGATGGATGCGCCGCTGCTGTCGCCCACTTCCACGCGCAAGCTGCCGTCCAGACGCTGGCCGCGCGCTACAGAAGTCTGCATAAGAAACAGAAACACTCCCAACATCCCGATAAAAAGCCGGCTTACACTTGAATGCCAGCTTCTACATGGAAGATTACTTGTTGCTCTCTCACGAATCATTTGCGCCCCCTCAAATTGAACTCAACAAACGCTGTGTCCCAACGCGCTGATGCGTGGAAACTCGCAGAAAAACCCTCAAGCTGCGAGGAATCCGCATCAGAGTTGATGAGAGAGAATGCAGGTTGTTCGCCAATGGGGCGGCGGATTAAGCTGTAATTATATCTATGACTTACGGGCCATTTTGGAGGGCGGGCGTTCTAAATTTCGATACTTCTGGAGGGTTTAGCTAAATTAGATTCAGGTATGCATAACAGGGAAGCCACTGGAGATTTGCAGATTACTCGGTCCTTACCGCGAGAATTTTCTTTCCATTCACTTTGATTTCGATGCCAAGAGGGGGACGCAGGTCGGAGCCGAGGACGATGGTTCCGCGCACCCAGGCGCCACTGCCGGGAAGATTGGAAGTTCTGAGCGGGTCGAACACCGTGCGGCTGCAAGGGTTTCCGACCATGGGATGTTTCGGGTCGCGGAAACCATAGTCCTTTTTCAGCTTGGCCAGGTCGGTGATGTACTCGAGCTTGCAATTGCCGTAAGGGGAATTTTGCTCGAAGGCCCAGTAGCCGCTGGCCTGGGTGGGAGAGCCGGTCGGCAAACGAAGGAGCAGGCCGGGGACATTTTCGCCGGTGAGGCGGTTGCGAATAAAAAATTCCTTGGAGGTCCATGGCTTGGCCATCTCGGTCGCGTCGGCGATGCCAGGCTCCGCGTCGGTGGCATGCGGGAGGAGCGTGCTGGGATCGGGCGCAGGCGCGGGAACTTCGATTTGCGGTTGCTGCTCGGCGAGTGTCGGCTCCGCGTGCTTGGGGCGGAAAGCCCAGCGCGCTCCCAGGAAGACAACGAGAAGTACGGCGAGAAGTCCAATAACAAGTTTGACGGCGGGATTCGACGCCGCGGACGAGCGCGAGCCGGGACCGGAAACGCCGGGAATTTGCGGCATCTCGGTCTTGAAGCGATCCGATGGGGGCTGATCGGTCATAGGGCTTCGCACCGATTCTATACTTAAAGAGTGGAAAGTCGAGAGTTGACAGCCGGAAGTTGCGAGGAAAGAAATAACGGGTCTGAGCAGCTACAGAGACACAGAGGCGCAGAGCGGAGGAAGACAGGGGGTGGCTTGTTCCTAACAAATGGTTAACCATAATCACCACCCCTCCCCCAGTTTTTCAAAAGTGTTGATTGCAAAGGGTTTTAAGTTCTTTAGAAAGAACACTTGTAGAAGTGTTGATTCTGCGTGGTTTATGGAGCGCCGGAGTTTATATAGGAGTAATAGTCGAGGGCCTGAGGCTGGTGAAGGAGATGGAAGGGCCGCGTAGCGGGCGAGCATGGTTCCGCACTCAGTGTTAATAAACACGGGAGAGAATAGCACACCTTAATGAAGATGTTAAGTGTTGCGCATTGAATGGTCGAAAATGGGGGTTGAACGGCTATTAGGGTTGGTGAATGGCTTCTGTGTGACTGAAAAGAAAAGAATCAGGAAACGTCCCGTCTGTCCCCTTCGTCCGTCCCCTTCGTCCGTCCCCTTCGTCCCAAAAAATCCGGCGCTAAACAAATACAATGAGAGTCGTCCTCACCGGGCTCACGGGGAGAGGACGCCACACGAAATGGCTTGTGAATTCGCGGCTCGCCGCGAATTCACAAGCACCCAAACTGCCGGAGACTCACTCTCGGGATGATGCAGAAAAAGGGGACCGCTCAAAGATTTGAATGTCGTATGATCCTGTGCGCGGAGCCTGGGGGCAGGTCAGTCTACGTGCGCTCTTCTCGTCGTCACGATTCCTTGTCGTTGTCAAACAGCTTGTGCATGTTCTTCGGCCTGCGCTTCGGATCTCTTCCGACACTCCAACTAACAATCAAATACAGTCCAACCACTGACCCAGCCGTAAGAAGGGTTCCCAAGAGGCTGGGATGGAACAGCGTAGTCAGGCCAACATTCACCAAGACAAATATCAGTACAATAAGAGCAAAAATAACCCTCCTCCTTCGAAAAATAAGAAACGCTAATCCTCCACTTAGAGTCAAGTACAAGATCCCTAAACGGAAGTCATGATTCCATAGGTAAACGCCACTCTTGATAGAGAGTATTGTGATAGCCGCTCCCGACAGTACGATGAACGTCTCGCGTGCCGTTAGGCCTTCAACCGCCACTGTACTTCCTCCTGAAAGCTCCGCTCACTTCAATAAAAGCCGCAAACTACGAGAGACTCGAAAAAGACAAGACCGTCGAGGCCAATTTTGGCACCCAGGCGGGTGGGCCAGACTTTCTTTTGAATTTTGTATGGAGCCGCGAGCACGGGGGGAGTATACCACTGCGGTAGCTTCCCATCGAGTGACCAGAGGGGGTGCCGCACCCTTTGTGATTTTCAAAGGGTGCGAGGGTTTTTCTTTCATGAAGAACAAGCTGAAACGGTACTACGGCAGGAAGGATCTGCACTTCATCACCTTCAGCTGCTACCAGAGGAAACCGTTACTGGGCTCAGCGCACGCAAGAAATGTGTTCGTGAAAATTCTCGGGGAAGTGCGAAAGCGCCATCCGTTTTTGCTGGTTGGGTATGTGCTGATGCAGGAACACGTGCACCTCTTAGTGAGCGAGCCTGCTAAAGGTACGCTGTCCAAAGTCATGCAGGTACTGAAGCAGAGGATCTCGCGAACGCTGCGCAAGAGAAAAAGACGGAGTTCCAGAGGGCAGCTCAGACTACCTTTTTCGGAAGAGAAAAGCGCGCCGAAGCGATTTTGGCAAAGGCGGTTTTATGACTTTAACGTTTGGAGCTACGGGAAGAAGAAAGAGAAACTGAACTACATGCACGCAAATCCGGTGACGAGAAAACTCGTGAAGCATCCGAAGGACTGGCCGTGGAGCAGTTGGAGTTTTTATGAAAAAGGCGAAGAAGGATTGATCCGCATCGATCCCGTTGCATGAGGGAAAAACAAGAACGCACCCTTTGAAAATCACAAAGGGTGCGGCACCCCCGGCTGCCCTCCCGAGTTGTCTCTTTGCCACCCGCCAAGCAATCGTCGAGGAGCGCGCTTGAGAAAAGCGCGTATGGACGCGGCCTCCGCGATCCAGTTAGTCCTGCTCCGCGAAGCAAACTTGCCCGCTGTAGCGGAACACGGTGGCCTTCGCGCCCAAATCTACTTCACCGATGTTCGTTAGGTCGCCGGTCGCTCCGGCGAACTTGCCCGTACCGCCGGTAATGTGGATGGGATAGGTGATGATCGCGAAGAGGGTTTGCGAGAGCGGAGCGGCCGTCGCCGCCGCCGGATCGACGGTAATCGTATCGCCCGACTCCGTCACCCAATGATGCTGGACATGAAACACTACGGTGCCGCCCGCGCCTGGCTGCGGCGCGCCCAGGAGCGTTGCACTGACCGCGCCCCTCAGATCTCCCGTTGCTGGGCCCAGGGTGTTTGTCAGTGGATCAATCGCGCCGAAGTTGGTCAAGATCGTGCCGCCTACGGGAACGCAATGACGTTCATTGGATTCTGAATGTGATGCAGCTTTTGGGGCGGATGAGGTTCCGCTGAACAGGGCCATCGCCGGAGCAAAAACGACCAGGGCAATCAGCGCTACACGAGTCGGTGTTCCGGCAACAATAATATTGCGCTTCATGATGTTTTCTCCTTGAGCCTGAAGAAGCTATGCGTTGCCCCTTCAGGCGAACTTTGCTAGCATCAACCTCAAATCGCCAGGTTCCGAATGGCGACGCGGTCAGCCAGCGTCGTCCCGCACGCTAGTCTTACGCCGCGCTTGATGTCTTTGGGAAAAGTTGAAGGAAACTTAGGGAATTTTTGAAGGCGCTTAACATGCCGGAAGGAAAGCACTTCTACGAATTCGGTCCCTTCCGGCTAGACCCTGCTGAACGCCTGCTTCTGAGAAACAATCAGACGATACCTCTGGCGCCGAAGGCGTTTGAGACCCTCCTTTTGCTCGCGGAGAACAGCGGGCACTTGCTCAGCAAAGATGAATTGATGAAGCGGTTATGGCCGGAGACGTTCGTCGAAGAGGTTAACCTGGCGCAAAACATCTCAGCGATCCGGAGAGCGTTAGACGACAAGAACGGGGGGGCACACTACATAGAGACAGTGGCTAAAGGCGGTTACCGGTTCACGGCTGCAACACGAAAGATTGTCCATGAGCCGCCAAGAATGGCCACAGTAGAGGCGAAGCCACCTGCCGTCGCAGTTCCAGACCCGCAGGTGCGGCGTTGGCCGGTGAAACGGCTTGCCGCGGCAGCCTGTGCGACGATTTTGGTGATGGTGAGTTTTCTGTTTTTGATTCAGAGAATTGGGAGGTTTGGTGCTAGAGGAACACCAGCAACTCCCGTAACGCCAGCGATCCGTTCCATCGCTGTTTTACCCTTGGTTAATCTCTCTTCCGATCCGGAGCAAGAGTACTTCAGCGATGGCATGACCGACGAATTGATCACCGATCTTGCCAAGTTCGGCGGTCTGCGGGTGATTTCCCACACTTCTGTGGAGCGATACAAGCAAACGAAACGCCCGCTACCGGAAATCGCCCGGGAACTTAGTGTGGATGCCGTGGTGGAAGGAACAGTGATGCGGTCGGGCGAGCGCGTTCGCATCACGGCGCAGCTGGTTGACGCTCGTTCAGACCGGCACCTTTGGGCGGAGAGCTACGAGCGCGACCTGCGGGACGTGTTGGGGTTACAAGCCGAAGTGTCGCGCGAGATAGCCGCCAAGATTCAGATCAATATGCCCGACCAAGAAAGGACTCGTTTGGCGAGCCCCAACCCCGTAAGCCCGGAGGCCCATGAAGCTTATTTGAAGGGTCGTTATTTCTGGAACAAGCGGACCGAAGAAGGCGTGAGAAAGGGTATTGAATATTTCGAGCAGGCCACGAGGCTCGACCCGAAATACGCCACCGCGTACGCGGGACTGGCAGAATCTTATGTTGTGTTGAACGGGCATCGTTACCTTCCTGCGGCTCAAGCCTTTCCCAAAGTACGGGCGGCAGCGCTTCAGGCCCTGGAGCTTGACGAAAGGATTGCCGAAGCCCACACGTCATTAGGCTCCCTCAAGTGGGAATATGAGTGGGATAAGGGAGGGGCGGAGAAGGAATACAGGAGGGCCATTGAGTTAAACCCCAGCTATGCGACGGCTCATCAGTGGTACGCCGAAGAATTGGCAGCACTTGGACGCAGAGATGAAGCTATGGCAGAGATAAAACGCGCTCGGGAACTCGACCCACTCTCGCTCCCCATAAGCACGGTTGCCGGCTGGATCCTTTATCTCGGGCGACACAATGACGAAGCCATCGACCAGTACCAGAAAACTCTTGAGATGGATTCGAACTTCGCGTTAGCGCACGCCTACCTCGGGCGCGCTCAGGTCCGAAAGGGCAACTTTGAGCAAGCCATCATCGAGTGTCAAACGGCAACCAGGCTATCGGACAACCATCCATTCTATCTGGCCTGGCTCGGGTATGCCTACGCGATGGCTGGTCACAGGAACGAAGCATTACGCATACTAGATGATCTACAGACGATCTCGAGACGCAAATATGTGGCATCACACGATATCGCCGCCATCTACTCTGGTCTGGGCGAGCGATCCAAGGCACTCGTGTGGCTTAACAAAGCTTACGATGAGCGGTCCTATACCGTGCTCCAGCTTGAGGTCGAACCGGAGTTCGACCTGCTGCGCTCCGAGCCTCGGTTTCAAGAACTGATGCACCGCATCGGATTCCCGCAATGAAACTAGCATCATCCGTGATGCGAATCTTCTACGTCCGCTCATTCCCCAAGTGCGTATCTCAAGCCGAGTTTTCGGCGTTAATGTGACGGATAGCAATTTTTTGAAAGTAGATCTTATCTACGACAGCCTTCGAGAAGATCCCCGATTTCAGAAACTCATCACGGGCCTTCGACTTGATCCAGTGGCCGCAGTGAGCCTTGCCTAGCGTTGCAAATTGATAGTTGAGCTAGTTCACGAGTACGCTTGAAAGGGCCATGTAGGAAAGAACGAGACAAAGGTGGGGATGCCGGACTCACTGGGGACTCCGGCGTCGGTGGCTGGTGCGCTGCGTCGCGTGCATGGGGATGGCGGTTTGGTGTCCTGCGCTTCGCGCACAGGAAGAGCCGCAGACGGTTAGAGCGTCATTTCACTTCGTTGCCGGCCGCGGGGCAACAATGTTTCCAAAAGGATACGGGAATCTGTTATTGAGATGGGTACAGGGGGCGTTGGGAGGCTTGTCTCGGGGCGCGGGTGACACTACTGTAAGGAGAGCGTGAGGAGGGGCAGGGGCTTCCCCGACAGCCATGAGTCAGGAACCACGAGGCGGGGCGCGGTCGTTTGTCCGCAGCCTGAACATTCTGCTGAAGTTTGCGCGCCTGTACGAGTTTGGGCACGCGAAGACGTCGCAGCAGTTTGAAACGACCTGGAAAGAACTGCGCAACGCGCTGGATGACAGCAGCGGTGGCGGCGTATTGCTGGGCGCTTCGGGAACGCAAATTTTGCTGGACGGCGTGCCACTCGGATCGGCCGCGGGCGAGCGGAGCTTCGCGCAACTATTGATTTCCTCAGGAATTGCTAGCATTCATTTTTCCCCATTGACCACGCAGCCGCAATTCGCGCGATTTGTGCGCGCCTTCCCCAGCGGAAACGCCAAACCTTCATCTCTCGCAGAACAATTGAAAACCGCGCTGGCGGGAGAGACGAGCATCAAGGTCAACGAAATTCGCTACGTTGCGGAAGATTCTTCCGTGGCGGGGATTAAGGTGGCGGCGCAACTGACGCAGAAGGTGCTCGGCGCGGCGGGCGACAAATTCAAAGATTTCTTCGAAGACCCGAACAAGATGCTGCAAATGATTCTAGCTGCGGAAAGCATGCGCTCCAGCGGTGGCGGTGGTGGCGGCGGGATGGGCGGACCGGGGCACGGCTCGGGCGGTCCAGGACCGGGATTCGGACTGGGCAGCGGTGGCGGATCGGGCGGTGGGGGAACTGGGGGTAGTGGCGGAACCGGTGGAACCGGTGGGAGTGGCGGCTCTGGCGGATCAGGAAGCGGCGGTGGCGGTGGTTCCAGCTTGTGGGATTCCAGTGTATCGGGCGGCGGTGGGGGCACAGGGACAGGTACGGGTGGCCCCGGTGGTGGAAGTGGGTCGGGAGGCGGGACTGGCGGTAGCGGAAGCGGCGGTGGCAGTGGAAGCGGAGGAGTTGGAGGCGGCAGTGGTGTCGGCGGTCCCGGTGGCGGGACAGGTGGTGGTGGCGGTGGCGGTGGAGGTGTGGGTAGCGGTAGCGGGACAGGTGGTGGTGGCGGGACAGGTGGTGGTGGAGGGACCGGGGGAGGCGAGGGCACCACTCCGGGAAAATGGCTGACGGCCTCGGCATTGTTGCGGGGCGGGGCGGCTCCGGGAGTTCCCGGGTTGGGGGGAGTGGGAACTGGAGTCGGAACGGGGCCAGGAAGCGGGGGATTCAGCGTCGAGGAAGAGGATGTTCGTTCGATGCTGGGATTGTTCGCGCAATTGGGCAAGTCGCGGAAAGATTCCGAAACACGCATGGATGTGCCGACGTTCCAATCGCGCTTGAGCGCCATGCCGGTGCGGGCGCAGTTCACATTGCAGCAGGCGCTGGCGGGACTGGCGGCGCAGGCTCCAGACGCCAAGCCAGACAAGCCAATGCTGCTGAAATTGGCGGAACACGTGGCGATCCGGTTTGCGCTGGACAGCTACGAAAAAGGCGAGCTGCGCGTGAATGCGGTGAAGCAACTGCTCGACCGCATGAATACGGAAATTGAAGCGCTGCGAAAGATCCTGTCGACGCAGGAAGAAATGATGTCGCAGGCGGGACTATCCGTGCAGTCGTACACGGAATTGCTGGACCAGGAATTCTGGGAACAGGTACCGGAAGAAAACAAGAAAGAAGTGCTGACTTCGGACGAAGCATGGTGCGTGCCGCCGCGAAACGTGCGCATATTTCTGGAAGACATGCTGCGGCGCGGGGAACTAAAGACGGTCAACGAAATATTAATGAAATACGCTTCGTGCGTGGGGCTGGAAGCGCCGGAAGCGCGGCGAACGACGGCGATCGGACTCTCGGACTTGGGCGAATTGTATGGCAGCGGAGACGGCAGCGCGTTGATGGAGGCGATCCGCCGGTTGGGCAACCAGTTGGCAATCGAGCGCGAGCCGGAATTGCAGACATTGGTGAGCGCGGCGTTCGTGCGCTTGAGCCAGGAGGCGGCCTCCAAGCGCTGCTACCCGGCGATGCAGCAAGCACTGTCCTCGCTGGACAGCGTGGAGGCGATGAGACCCGGATCGACGCAGAGCCTGCGGCCGCGCATCGGCGCTGAAGAACGGTTGCCGGAATTCATCGAAGAGGCGATGCGCAGCGGGCAAATCGCGGACGGGATGATGGATATCCTGAGCCTGATGCCCAAGGCCACCATCCAGTACGCCACTAATCGATTTGGGCATTGCGGATTTCGCGAGGATTGCGAACTGCTCACCAGGATGATGCACAACCTGGGAGACGATGCCACGCAACGGCTGCTGGAGACGTTGCAGACGGCTCCTGCCGCCGAAGCCGCCGAGGCTATCGGGCTGGTGAGCCAGCTTTCTCCCGAAAACGTGGAGAAGATTCTGCCGGCGCGGCTCTCGCAATGGCCACGCTCGGCGCATGACCGCGCTGTGCGGCAGCTTTCCGCAACGCCACCGGAACAGCGGGCGCGATTGCTCGTCGCCCTCTACGACTCACTGGATGTGCTGATTCGCCCTCTGGCCATCGACGAAATGGGCATGAGCGGGCAGTCCAGCTGCATTCTGAAACTGATCCAACTGGCGCAGAATGACGACACACCCGGATTTACGAGGGTGAAAGCGGTTGAGGCGCTTGGCCGGTTGCGTGCTTCGGCGTCGAGCGCGCTGTTCCAGCACTTTTTGGACACCCGGCAAGTTTGGCGCTGGGTATATCCAAATGAATTGAGAATCGCCGCGGCGCAGGCGCTGTTGCGGGTCGATCAAGCGGTGGGAATGGAAAAGGTCGCCGCGAGCGGACTCGACAAGAAGGAACTGACACTGGAGCCCACGGACCCGGAATCGAATGCTTCCGTGATTCGGCAGCGGCGCTACGCACGACTGAAACTTTCGCGCAACTTGATAGCGGTGACCACGAATCTGCGGGAGAACTTCCGGTTGTCCATACCGGAAATGAATCTCGGAGGCGGAATTGGTTCGGGGGAACGCCATCTGGCTCCGGGCTCGTTGTTGACATTGAAATTCACGCACGGAGTACGCCACATCAAGGCGCAGGCAATCGTTCGCGGAGCGCGGCCGCAAGCGATGGCTTTTGAATTCGTAGAGATGGATCTGGATGAACGCTACCGGTTGCGGAAACTTTTGCTGGAACTAGGCGGACTGCCGATGATCGCGCAGGTCACGAACCGTACGAGGCGCCGCGGGCGCGTGGCGATCACGAAGAATTAGAACGCGAGATTGGGAATTTTTCATGACGGGGACACTCCCTTCCCACCTGTCCTCCTTCCACGTGCACCCGTCCATTTGGTCAGGGGAGCTGCCCGTCCTGATGGAGGCTTGACCGCAGGGACACATAGGACTGCTGTACCATTGCTGGGAACAGCGCCTGACCCTACGGTACTAGTGAGGAAGTCCTAGACGGGTAGTACGCGGCGTAGGATGAAAACAGACCCAAAAGCAGCGGCCGGACGCGCCTTCGTAAGAAGCCTAAACATTCTGTTGAAGTTTGCTCGCCTGTACGGGTACGAGCATGCCCGTACGATCGAACAGCTGCAGATCGCCTGGCAGGAACTGCGCACCGCTATTCCCATGGGGACGGACTCGGGGCTGTTGCTCGGAGCGACGAATTCGCAACTCTTGCTGGATGGCGTGCCTCTGGAAGGGTCGCCAGCCGAAAAGCAATTCGCGCAACTGCTCTGCGCGGCGGGCCTGGCCAGCGTCCAGTTTTTCGCTTCGGTCACAGAAGAAGAGATTGGCCGATTTGTTCACGCTTTTCCCACAGGGAAGGCCAAACCAGCGGAGCTGGCGCTGCAATTGAAGTCCGCGCTGGCCGGAGCGCAGGGAATCCGCATCAATGAGATTTGCTTCGTGGCCACCGATTCGCGGCTGAAAGACGCGAGCATGGCTGCGCAGTTGGCGGTAGCATCGCTCGGCAAGGATCAGGACAAGTTCACCGATTTGCTGAACGACCCACACAAATTGCTTGAATTGATTGCAGCAGCCCAAGGTGCCAAGGGGGACGGAGCGACCGGAACCGGAACGAACGGGCCAGGAGCCGGCGGAAGTGGACTGGGAGTCGCAGGCCCAGGTGGCCTAGGACCAGGACCGGGCGGCGGGGGTCCAGGTGGTTTGGGTCCAGGACCTGGGGGGCCGGGTGGCGGAGGTTTCGGTGGTTTTGGACCGGGACCCGGCGGACCGGGTGGCGGAGGGGCAGGCGGTGGTGCACAAGCGGCCGGCGCATGGACCGGAGCTGGCAACGATAGCGGCGCGACTCTCGTTTCGGGAGTGGTCGCTGGACTTGCCGGGGGAGCGCCTGGTGGGCGCGGCGAGCCAACAGAGGAAGAGCTTCTCGGGATTCTCGGAGCGCTGACGAGTTTCGGGAATGTGAGCGCGGGGCAAGGGGGCCTGGCCGCGGCGGGGGCATTTCAGTCGCAGGTGGCGCAGTTACCGGGTCGCGCGCAAGACACATTGAAACAAGCGCTGGCGGCGCTGGCGGCGCAAGCGCCGGACGCGAAGCCGGATGAATCGGTGTTGGTGCAACTGGCGGAACAGCTGGCGATTCGTTTTGCGCTGGAGCGGTTCGAACGCGGCGAAGTGAAAGTCAATGCGGTTCGCCAGATGCTCGACCGCATGAACCAGGAAATCGAGAACCTGAGAAAGATTCTCGGCGCTCACGAAGACAAGATGAGCGAAGCGGGCATTCTGGCGGAGTCGCACCGCGAAATTCTGGACAAACAGTTTTGGGCGGCGGTGCCGGACAGCGGCAAGCGCGCGGTGTTGCTATCGGGAGAGGCTTGGTGCATCCCGCCTCGGAACGTGCAGTCGTACGTTGGCGGGTTGATCGAGCAAGGGAACATCGCGGAAGCGATCAGTATTCTTCAAAATTACGCGGCCTGCGCGGACAGCGAAGAGGCCGATGCGCGTAAGAAAACGGCGGTTGGACTTTCCGAGATGGCCGAGCTGTATGCCAAGGCCGATCCAAAGCTACTTGGTGAAGCGCTGCGGCACCTGGGGCTGCGGCTCAGCGTGGAGCAGGATTCGGAACTGCAGGGTTTGGTGAGCGCGGCTTTTGTGCGCTTAAGCCAGGAAGCGGCCACCAGCCGGCAGTTTCCGGCGATGGAACAAGCCCTCGACCTCATTGCGGGAGTCGAATCGCAGAGGCCGGGAATCGCGCGCACGTTGCGCGGGAAAATGGGAATCGAAGAGCGCGTGCCGGATTTTGTCGAGGAAGCGCTGAAAGCGCGGCACGTGGCCGCGGGGCTAACTAATGTTTTGAAGTTGCTGCCGCAAACGACCATGGAGCAGCTCTCGGTGCGCTTCAATCGTTGCAGCTTGCGCGACGATTCCGAACATGTGGCGAATCTGGCGGCGGACCTGGGCGAAGAGGCAGTGCAGTATCTGCGGAGCACGGTGCGCGGCGGGCCGATCGCCGAGGCCGTGGAGATGGCGGGGCTGCTGAGCCGGCTCGATCCGCAATCGGTGATGGTCTATCTGCCGGGCCGGATGAAGGATTTCCCGCGGTCTTCGCAAGATCGTATCGTGCGGCAGATTTCCGCCAGTGGAGCGGCGAGACGATGCCACGTGTTGCTGGAGTTGCTGGATCACGTGGACCCGCTGGTCACGCCACTGGTGATCGACGAGATTGGCGTTACCGCGGACCGTGAAGCGCTCGGCAAGCTGCTAACCATCGCTGACGGCGACTTGCCTCCCGGTGGCGGGCCGTATTTGCGCGTCAAAGCCATTGAAGCCTTGGGAAGAATTCAGGCGCCTGAATCGGCCAGCACTTTGAAGCGGCTTGTGGAGTCGAAGAAAGTGTTTCGATGGGTCGAGCCGCAAGAGCTGCGCATTGCCGCGCTGCAGGCGCTTGAGAAGATCGAACCGGAATGGGTGCGCAATTATCTGCCCATCAGTGGAATTGATAAGGAAGACTTCACGCTCGCGCCGCTGGACATTCCGGTTACGTCGAGATTTGTGCGCCAACGGCGGCATACCCGCGTGCGGCTGAGAAAGACGGTCCGGGCGGTGTGCACGAACCTCAGAGAG
>JBGPIX010000055.1:0-19637 GCA_041485085.1 Candidatus Acidiferrum sp. | reverse complement strand
GCCACCGAGCCGATGGTTTCCTTCTATACCACCGGAAAATTCATCGATTTCTGCCGCGGTCCGCACATTCCTTCAACTAAGCGGATCCAAGCATTCAAATTAATGAACGTCGCCGGCGCCTACTGGAAGGGCCAGGAAGGCAATCCACAGCTCCAACGCATCTATGCCGTTGCTTTTTTTACCCAAAAAGAGCTGGACGCGCATCTGCACCGCATCGAGGAAGCCAAGCGCCGCGATCACCGCAAGCTCGGCACCGAGCTCGACCTCTTCAGCATTCAGGAAGAAGCCGGCCCCGGCCTGATTTTCTGGCATCCCAAGGGCGGTCTCGTTCGCAATATCATCGAAACCTGGTTGCGAGACGAATTGCAAAAACGCGGCTACGATCTCGTTTACACGCCCCACATCATGCGTCTGGACCTCTGGAAAACAAGCGGCCATACCGGCTTTTACAAGGACAGTATGTTCGGGCCAGTGGAAGTCGAAAAAGCCGACTATCAGCTCAAGCCCATGAACTGCCCCGGCCACATTTTGATTTACAAGTCGAAGTTGCACAGCTATCGCGATCTTCCCGTGCGCCTAGCCGAGCTCGGCACCGTCTATCGCTACGAGCGCAGCGGCGTGCTCCACGGCCTGCTGCGCGTCCGCGGCTTCACCCAGGACGACGCGCACATTTTCTGCATGCCCTCGCAAATCGAATCCGAAGTCGAAGCCTGCGTTGATTTCGCCTACGCCGTAATGAAAAATTTCGGCTTCGACAAGTTCGAAGTCGAGCTTTCCGACTGGGATCCCGCGCATCCGGAAAACTACGCCGGCAAGCCGGAAGACTGGCATCGCGCCACCGCTGCTCTCGCCGACACCATGAAGCGCATGAATATCCCCTACAAAAAGATGGAAGGCGAAGCTGCTTTCTACGGCCCGAAAATCGACGTGAAGCTCATCGACGCCATCGGCCGCTCCTGGCAACTCACCACCGTGCAGTTCGATTTCAACTTGCCCGCGCGCTTCGGCCTGCAGTACGTCGCCGATGACGGCGCCAAGCATCAGCCGCTGATGGTGCACCGCGCGCTGCTCGGCTCCGTCGAACGCTTCTTCGGCATTTTGATCGAGCACTACGCCGGCGCCTTTCCACTGTGGCTCGCGCCCGTGCAAGTGGAAATCTGCCCGGTCAGTGAAAAAGTTGCGGATTACGCCAAGCACGTCACCGAAACTCTAAAGCGCCACAACCTTCGCGTCCATCTAGACGACCGCAACGAGAAGCTGCCTGCAAAAATCCGCGACGCGCAAATGCAGAAAGTTCCCTACATGCTCGTCGTTGGCCCGAAGGAAGCCGAAGCCGGCACCGTCTCCGTCCGCCATCGCAGCAAAGGCGACCTCGGCCCCAAGCCCTTGGCCGAACTCGTCGAAGCACTTCGGCAAGAAGCCGATTCCCGCTCCATAAGCTGAGCCGTCTTCATGGCCATCTCACTACCGCTCTCACGCCGACTCTTTCTCGCGATGACTGGTGGCGCGCTTGCCGTGCCGTCGCTCACGTTGGCCGCCGATTCGGAAGAGGACAATGACGTGCCCGCTTTGCTCGATCACATCATTCTCGGCTGCAGCGATCTCGATAAAGGCATCGATTTCGTCCACGAGGGAACCGGTGTGCGCGCCGCCATCGGCGGAGTCCATCCTGGCCGCGGCACGCGCAACGCACTCCTTTCGCTCGGCGAGCGCCGCTACCTGGAGATCATCGCCCCCGATCCCGTGCAATCCGAAATCGCTCACTTCCCGCAAATCCGCTCAATGACCGACCCGCGCCTCATCGGCTGGGCGGTCCATCCTCCCGACATCGCTGCCCTCGCCAAGCAGCTTCGCGAAAATAAAGTGGAATTCACCGGCCCTGCCGATGGCTCCCGAAAGCGCCCGGATGGCCAGGTTCTCAACTGGAAAACCATCAACCTCGCCGACGACCGCCACGGCCTCCTCCCCTTCTTCATCGAATGGAGCGCCGACTCGGTCCATCCTTCCAAGGATGTACCCGCAAAGTGCGCCTTGGACTATTTTGAAATCCTGAGCCCCGACCCGCAGGAACTCGCCGCAACCCTTAAACGCATCGGCATCGACTTCCCCGTCCAGCGCAGCGACAAAACCCGGCTTCAAGCGGTAATCAGCGGACCAAAGGGCGACCTGAAGCTAACTACTTGAGCCCCGCTCCACACCCTTTTGCCTCTTGCCGTGCGGCTGCGGCCACGTGCTATACTTTGAAGCCCGTCCCCGGGCTGCTTTGCGCCGTGTGGGGGTGGGGTGGGTTCAACGCTTTGCGGCGGTGTGCGGGTCGGCCGTTTCGCAGCCGTGATGGACAAAGCGTCTAAGGGGGATTTATCGCAGAACGCAGCTTCCGGCAAGCGGACCGTATTCGCGTCAACGAGCGAATCCGGGCTCGCGAAATCCGGGTGATTGATGATCAAGGCGGCCAGCTCGGCGTCATGCAGCCGTTTGAGGCCATAAAGCTGGCCAAGGAAAAAGGGCTCGACCTGGTGGAAATCTCGCCCACGGCTGATCCACCGGTTTGCAAGATCACCGACTACGGCAAGTATCTTTACCAGGCCAACAAGAAAGCCCACGAGCAGCGCAAGAGCAGCCGCGGCTCGCAGTTGAAGGAAGTCAAGTTTCGGCCCGCCACCGCGGAACACGACTATCAGGTTCGCAAGAATCAGATCCTGCGGTTCCTCGGCGAAGGCCACAAAGTGCGCGCGATGATTTTTCATCGCGGGCGCGAAATGGCTCACCAAGAAGTCGGGCGCGCCAAGATGAACCGCTTGCTCATGGAGATCGGCGATCAGGGGCAGATCGAAACCATGCCGCGCATGGAAGGCAACGTCCTGGTAGCCTTGCTCGCGCCGAAAAAAGGCGTGAGCGTCGCCAAGCCCGCTGGCCAGCAATCGTCCAGCGCCCAGCAGTCGCAGTAACCAGCGCCATTAAACGCGCAATCATGATTTTGTGGGGGCGGGGCTTGCTCCGCCCGCCGCAGTAAGCGGCACAATAAATTGTCGAGAGGATTTCTAGCAATGCCGAGAAACAGATCAAAACCGAAATTGAAGTTGAAGACCCACCGCGGCGCCAGGAAGCGCTTCAAGTTCACCGCGAATGGCAAGATCAAGCGTGGGCATTCCGGCAAGCGCCACTTGATGGGCACCAAAGCCCCCGGCCGCATGCGGAAGCTGAAGAAGCTCACGCTGGTGAATAAAGCGGACGTAGCCAGGATCAAGCAGATGCTTCCTTACGGCTAGACCGAGTCTTTATGTAGGGAAGCCCGCCGTGGCGGGCTGCGCCCCATCCGAGATCACCGACCGAGTTTGTTTTTCCTCGTTGATCCGTTCGAGTTTCTCAGAGGGCCGCTTTCGGGCGTGTCCTCCAAGGAAAATGCGGAACGAAGGTTTCGCAAATCGTGCCAGGCAGCGCTTCACGGGTGCCTGCCGGCCGATCCGCCGCAGAAGTAAACCATCGCCGCAAGGCGATCGTGAAATGCGGCGAGCAGTTCATATCAGGAGACAAACCCGTTGCGGTACACGAATAGTTGCGTGTTCACGCACCCTGTTTGTCTCCCAAAAATAATTGGCCGTGCTTTTGTGAAGGCTGAGTTTTTGTAGTGGCGGGTCTTTAGACCCGTCAGAACAAATTCGCCCTCTCAAACAACGGCTTAGAAAAAACCGAAGGAGAAACCCATGGCACGCGTAAAACGCGGTACCAAGCGCCGGGCACGGCGCAAGAAGTACCTCAAGAGGACAAAAGGCTTCTTCCTCACCAAGAGCAAGCTCTACCAATCCGCGCAGGAAGCCGCCAATCGCGCCGACCGCTACGCCAAGCGCGACCGCCGCGTCAAGAAGCGCGAATATCGCAAGCTCTGGATTCAGCGCGTAGGCGCAGCCGCTCGTAACAACGGCCTCACCTACGGCCAGTTGATTCACGGCTTGAAAGTTGCCGGGGTTAACCTGGACCGCAAAGTCCTGGCGGACATCGCGGTAAAAGACGCCGCAGCCTTCACGTCGCTTGTTGCGACAGCGAAAGCCGCCGCCCCTCCGCCAGCCAAGGCAAAAAAGGCGTAAGCTTTTCTGTTTCAGTGACAAAAACCAATTCCGCGCGGAGGCGTGAGAATTCGCGCCTCTGTGTTGCACTCTAGCTTGCAATCATGGCGACTATTGAAGATCCAACAAGACATACGTTGACAGACTTGGCGATAGGGAGTTCGGATGCCCTCGCATTTCTGTTCACGCAGCTTCGAGTTCGTCTGCAACGAGAACTCGCCGAGGCGATTCATTCTGGCGGCTGGGACAAACTTCGCGAGGAATGGATCGGCACTAATGATTCTGTTAAGTCGAGAATCATCGAGAACTGGCTTCGGAATGGCCCCATAGCGTTCAAGCCATATGTCATTCGTGACCTCAAGAATCTGATCGATGAAGTTTTTATTCTTTCGACCGTCACCCGCCCACTCGACCAGCTTCGAGCAATGACAGTTGAGCACGTTGGCAAATTATTCCAAATCTTACGCGTGCAGTTCGACCAGGAACTGAACGAGTGCATTGATGAAGTTGATTTAGGTGTTACGCGCACGTTTTGGTTGGGACGAAGCTCCGGGGTTCTAACGCATGTCACTAATAACTGGCTCAAAAGCGCTTCTCCCAATTTAAAGCGGACTATCGGCACTGAATTCAACAAATTCAAATCGTATGTGGAAACTGAGTTTGACCTGCGGCTCGCGGTGATTGAGGCGGGTGCGGACGAGGCGGCGCTCGCAAAAGAGCGCGTAGATTTGTCGCTGCCGGGCGTGGTGCGGCCCGTGGGATCGCGGCACCTGATCCGCCAAGTCTTCCAGGAAATCGAGGACATTTTCGTTTCCATCGGCTTCTCTGTCGTCGAAGGTCCCGAAATCGAAACGCCTTACTACAATTTCGAAGCGCTGAACATTCCGGAATTCCATCCCGTCCGCGACGACATGGACACGTTCTATCTGGAATTGCCGAAAGGCGCGCCGACGCCGCTTCTTCTTCGCACGCACACATCGCCGATGCAAATCCGCACTATGGAAAAGCAAAAACCGCCCGTGCGCGTCATCGTTCCCGGCAAGGTCTATCGCCGCGACAATCCCGACGCTACGCACTCCTTCGCCTTCCATCAGATTGAAGGCCTGGCCGTTGACAACGACATCACCTTCTGTGATTTCACCGGCACCATCGAATATTTCGTTAAGCAATTTTTTGGCGCCAGCGTGAAAACCCGCTTCCGACCCAGCTATTTCCCGTTCACCGAGCCGAGCGTCGAATTCGACGTCTCCTGCCCCTTCTGCGGCGGAACCGGCACGGCGGCAGCCGGTGGAACTTGTTCCAAGTGCAAAGGCGCCGCCTGGATCGAACTCTTCGGCGCCGGCATGGTCGATCCCGCCGTCTATGGCTTCGTCAACTACGACGCCAAGAAAGTCAGCGGCTTCGCCTTCGGCATCGGCATCGACCGCCTAGCCATGCTGAAGTACGGCATCGACGATATTCAGGTCTTTTTTCAGAACGACGTCCGCTTCCTCCGCCAGTTCCCATGACGAGCCAGCTAATCACACTACCGTCATTTCGAACGGAGCGGGCCGACGCCTTTTCTTTCCACTTCGCTCTTGCGAAGTGGTCGGCCCGCGTAGTGAGAAATCTCTCTTCGATTTCAGCGATCGCGAATACAAATGACATTTCTTGACGCCAAACAACGCTTCTCCAATCGCGTGGCGGACTACGTCCGCTACCGCCCGGGCTATCCCTCGGCTGCACTCGATTTTTTGCGCGCGGACTGCGGCCTGTGCCCAGGACACGTCATTGCTGACATCGGCTCCGGCACCGGATTCTTGAGTGAACTTTTTCTGAAAAATGGCAATCGCGTTTATGGCGTGGAACCCAACTTCGAAATGCGCCAGGCCGGAGAGGAATATCTAGCGTCCTACGACGGCTTCTCAGGTATCGAGGGCTCGGCCGAATCCACAACGCTCGGCGATTCCAGTGTTGATTTTGCGACTGCCGGCCAGGCCTTTCACTGGTTCGAACCAAACACTGCGCGCACCGAATTCATCCGTATCTTGAAGTCCACTGGATGGGTCGTCGTTCTCTGGAATGAACGATTGACGGACTCTACCCCTTTCCTGCGCGCTTTCGAGGTGCTGCTCCGCAAATTCGGTACGGATTATTCGCGCGTGAACGAGAGTTATCCTCGCGAGGAACAGATGCGCGCCTTTTTTCAACACCGTGAGTATCGCCAGCAGCAGCTCGCTAACTTGCAGGTTTTTGACTTTGAAGGCTTGGCGGGCCGCGTCCGCAGCAGCTCCTACATGCCGGCCCAGGATAATCCGAAATTCGAGCCGATGATGGCGGAGTTGCGAAGTATTTTTAGAGCGCATCAGCAGGATGGCTCCGTTCGAATGGAGTATCTGACCCGTCTTTATTATGGCCATCTCCAAGCGGGCAAGGACTGAGGCATGAAGGTCGTTTACAACTGGCTGAAAGACTTCGTCGACGTCACCGCGGCGCCGCAGGAGCTCGCCTCGCGACTGGCGCTCTCCGGCACGAACATCGGCGGCGTGGAGAGCGGCCCGCATGGCTCGGTGATCGACGCGGAAGTCAGTTCGAATCGCCCCGATTGCCTCGGCCACCATGGAATCGCGCGCGAAGTCGCCGCGATTTACAAGCTGCCGCTGAAACACGTTTCGCCTAAGCCCGCCGAGAGCGCCGCGAAAGCCAGCGACGCCGTGAGAGTCGAGATTCAATCCGCAGAACTGTGCGGCCGCTTCACCGCCCGCGTCATCCGAAACGTGAAGATCCAGCCTTCCCCAAAATGGCTGAAAGACCGCCTCGAAGCCTCCGGCGTCGCCAGCATCAGCAACGTCGTGGACGTTTCGAATTACGTGATGCTCGAGCTCGGCCACCCGCTGCACACTTTCGACTACGACAAAGTCCGTGACCATAAAATCGTGGTTCGCCGCGCCAAACCTGCCGAAAAAATGAGAACCCTCGATGGCGTCGAGCGCCAGTTCGATTCCAACCTCTGCATGATCAGCGATGGCGACGGCTCACGCGCCGTCGGCATCGGCGGAATCATGGGCGGAGCCGAAACGGAAATTTCCTTTTCCACGAAGAATGTTTTGATCGAATGCGCTTGGTTCGAACCGGTGGCCATTCGCCGCGCCGCGCGTTTTCTGAAACTGCACACCGAAGCGTCTACGCGTTTTGGCCGCGGCGCCGATCCGGAAATGGCCGAGATCGCCTCTCGCCGCGCCGCCGAACTGATTCTGCAGCTTGCCGGCGGCGAATTGCTTGCCGGTGTTGTTGATGTTTATCCCGGCAAGCGCGCCGCGAAAAAAATCCGCGTGACGCGCGCCGAAATTCTTCGCGTCATGGGCGCCGATGTCCCGGACAAGGAAGTCGAGGCGAGTCTAAGCGCGCTCGGCTTCGCTCCCGTTCGAATCGACCAGAACCGCGGCGCGGAAGGCTCACTCCTAGCCGCCTGGGAATGCACGCAACCTTCCTGGCGCGCCGAAGTCGAGCGCGAAATCGATCTGATCGAAGAAATTGCGCGGATTTATGGCCTCGATAAATTTCCGCCGCGATTGCCTGCAGCGCGCCAAGGCGCCGCGCGCCTCCCGCACTACGAAGCGGAAACGCGTTTGCGCGAACGGCTTATCGGTCTCGGCTACCGCGAAATCCTGATGATTCCTCACGTCGCCGAGGAGCGGGATGCTCTATTCCGACCGGCGGACGTCGCGCCCGCGCGCCTTTCGAATCCACTTTCAGAGGAAGCGAATGTGCTGCGCTCGACCGGCATCGTGACAATGGCTGCAGCCATCGAATGGAATTTGAATCACGGCGAGCGCAACGTTCGCCTGTTCGAAATTGCACGTCACTACCGCTTGAACGGCAGCGAGTCGGTTGAAACGCCGGTGCTGACGGTTGGCGCGACCGGCGAAGCCCGCGAAAAAGGTTTGTACGACGCGGCGCGCGATTTCTCTTTTGCCGACCTCAAAGGCGACCTCGATTCCATCGGCGAACTCTGCGGCGGCTTCCGCTGGGAAGATGGCGGAGCGGATTGGCTGCACGCAGCGCGGCGCGGCGGAATTCATGTGAAATCGGCCGCCTCAGGCGGAGCGAAAAATGAATCAGTGATCGGCGTCGCGGGACAGCTTGCACGCCGCGTCGCCGAGAAACTGAAATTGCGGCAAGACGTTTTTCTTGCTGAATTGCAGCTCGATCCAGTTTACGCCGCGATGCATGCTGCGAAAGAATCGCGCCGCTACGAGCCGTTGCCAAGATTTCCAAGCGTCGAGCGCGATTTTTCTTTGCTACTTGCCGACGGAACGCATTTTTACGATGTGGCAAGAACTATTCACGCCTTAAATATTTCCGCGATTACATCGATCGAAGCGACGGATCTTTTTCGCGGCAAAAATGTTCCGGCGGGAAAATATTCGCTGCTCGTTCGCGTGACGTTTCAGAGCCGCGAAGCGACGCTCACCGACGCGCAGACCGCCGATTTCAGCGGCAGAATTGTTGCTGCCCTCGAGAAAAACCTCGGCGCGCAACTCCGCGCCAGTTGAACAAATATTCCGCATAGCTTCGCCCTGCGTTACAATCCTGAAAGATGAGCGGACCGGTGAAAGTGCAGATTTTCGGGCAGACGTACTCCATTCGCGGAGAGTTGGAGGAGAAGTACGTCCAGAAGCTCGCGAAATTTGTGGACGATAAGATGCACGCGATCGCCAGTGCGACGGCGACCGTGGACACGCAGAAAGTCGCGGTGCTTGCAGCGCTGGCGATTGCCGATGAACTCCACAGCATGCAGCGCGATCGCGGCGAAAGCGAAGAGTTGCTGCGCGAGCAAGCCGAACGTTGCCTGACGCTCGTCGAGCGCGCGTTGAAACAAACCGCGTGAGCGGTTCGTACATGCTGACAAGTTGTTTCATCTAGCTATCCAAACTCCGCCTGACGAAGAGTGTCGAGGTTGTGCCCGCCATCGCTCGGCTAGTCCAGGAAATGCCTTCTCAATCGCTGAGATCACTTGCATGGTGTCTTGCTGACTAAGGAACGGAAGTATGCAAACTGAGCCGTGAGGCATCACTGCATAGAGACCGCAATGACCAAACCGGACGTCGCCGATGCAGGGTCCTTCGCTGAATTCCAACCAGCGAACATCCCCAGCACACACAATCCGTCTGGAACGCTTTCGCGTCCCGAAGTTTCCTTCTGTAATGAACTCAACATTCGTGGCCGTTAGCTTTGCTCGTTTAGTTGTGATGTCAGCTGCGAAACTCGCAACTGCAACGAATATCGCAATTAACAACCACCAGCGTCCTCCCACAAATGCTGCACTTCCAATTCCCACGACCAAACCGGCGAACAACGCGACGAGCACCTTCCCGTAGGGCGGCATCTCGTGCCGCACCTTGACCCGGAGGCCATCGCGGAGTTCTTGAATGCGGTAGCGGGTTGTCATTGCTTTCTTCATTGGCTCCAGCTGGTGGGGTTGCGGTCCCAGCGGTGGGTGCGGAGTTGTTTTTGGAGGGGGGTGGGGAGGGGGCCCTGGGTGCTGGCGGCGATGTTGGCTTCGACGTTGCGGCGCTTGCGCATGCCGGGAATGATGGTGCTGACGTCGGGATTGTTGAGGATGAAACGCAGGGCCATCTGGGCCATGGAATTGTCCGCGGGAACGAGCGGCCGGAGTGCTTCGGCGTGGGCGACGCTGTTCTTTAGATTTTCGGGGACGAAATAAGTGTTGCGCCAATCGCCTTGCGGCCAGGTGCTGTCGAGGGTCAGCGTGCCGGTGAGGGTGCCTTCATCGAAGGGGACGCGGGCGATCACGGCGACGTTTTTCATGCGGCAAATGGGGAAGAGCGCGTCTTCGGGATTCTGGTCGAAGATGTTGTAGATGACTTGCACGGCGTCGGCGACGCCTTCGAGCACGGCGCGAATGCCGTTGCACGGCTCCCAGCGATTGACGCTGACGCCGATGGCTTCCGCTTTGCCGCTGGTGCGCAACTTTTCCACGGCGCGCGGGAGGCGTTCGTCATTGAGCCAGCGGTCTTCCCAGGTGTGAAACTGGATAAGGTCGAGTTTTTCGACGCCGAGATTGGCGAGACTTTTGTTAACGTATTCTTCGATGTGGTCCGGCGGATAGCAATCGTCGAGGGTGAAGTCGCGGCGACTGGGCCATTTTTCGTTTTTGGGCGGGATTTTTGTGGCGACGTAAAGTTTCTTGTCCGGGCCGCCGACAGCGGAATTATTTTTGTTGGCACGGAGAACTTTTCCGAGGATTTGTTCGCTGCGTCCGGCGCCGTAGGCCCAGGCGGTGTCAAAGAAATTGCAGCCGAGATCGACGGCGCGCTGCAAGGCGTCGAGGGATTCAGCGTCGTCGGAGCCGGTCCAGCCGGCGAGTCCCCACATGCCGTAACCAACTTCACTGACGTTCCATCCGGTGCGACCAAACTTGCGATAGTGCATGGTGTGCTCTCCTGAAGTGGAGGGCACATTATACGGGGAAAGGAAAGTGGATAGTGGTGAGTGAGTAGTGGGTAGACGAAGATATCCCTTGGCTCCTTCGATGCGGAGGATTCGGGATGGAAATGCTTATTGGGATGCAAGAGAGATCCTTCGTCGCGATGCTCCTCAGGACAGATTTCCTCATCGGAAATCTGGTTAACAATAACCGGCCACCCCCTCCCCTGTTTTTCAAAAGTGTTCATTCTAAAGACAGATAAAGTCCTTTGTTTTGATACACTTTTGGAAGTGTTCATTCTAAAGGGACTTAGGCGGCACAAAAATCGCGTAACATGGGCGTTGATTCTAAAGAGTTTAGCGGCGAGGATTTTGCGGGGTATTGGGCGTTCGCGGCCAATCGTGGGGGAGGAAAAGACGGGACAATATAAGGCTGAGACGCAGGGAACGCCCCGACCGGGTCCCGACAGGGTCGGGATCTTCGATCGGGGTAAACGCCGGGATCGCGGAGAGGAATGGGACGGGGTGAATCGAGCGGGTTGGCGACTGACTATCAAAGACCAGGGTAGCACAGACGTAATGCAATCGTCAAGTATGTATTAGATTAGTATTCGAATGAACTGTGGAAAACTTTCCCATGTGATTGAAAGACAAAGTAGTTGCCAAACGATTCAATTTGCTTAAAACTTATGGGTGGTGCGAATTGCCGGACGAACCGGGCCTTATTTCGAAGTTCTGGCAGCGCCTTCTCCAGACGACCCCTCCCAGACCGTGAAGGTTGGAGTTCGCAACGACACGTTCCAGCGCTACCGAAAACATGGCCTTGTCACCTCCATTGCCCAATATTTCGGCATTGTCCAGGAAGGCTTGGCGGAAACACAGCATCTCTTTCGAGGGCTCGAACGACCCCTCATGCACGATGCGGACATGGATGCGGATGAGCGTGTATTGGTATATGCTTGGCGTCCATACTGTGATTATGAATGGAGCGGCGGGCCCTGGGATGGAAATATCATTCCCAGAGAGCCCCCTCCAAACCGGGTGTTCGTGGTACTAGTAAAAGAAGAGAAACCGAACGAATTTGGAGTGTATGGAAGCATTGAGAAGTGGAATTGGATCATGGAAGACTCCCGGCTGAAGGATGCACCTGTCGAATGGGACGTTCGTTACGGGAAGAAACTGTGGAGCAAGCCGAGGTGAACGCGAGATGAAAACCACACAGGAACTCACAGAGCTTGTCCGGGAATCACTCTCCGGCGGTACCGTGGGTCAGTTCCGTCCCTGTGCGTTCTTCGATGACCGGCTCGACTGCATCCGGGTGATAGCTCGGGAGTGCAGCGTGGTGGAAACACGGGTAAATGGCCTGCTGACGATTCTGGAAGCGAACTACCCACGGGGAGATCGGGAATGCGCGGGATTTACGATCAAGGGAGCACGGTATTTTTGCCAGAAGTACGGATTGAGCCTGGCCACTCCAATAAAGATTTCGGATTTGCTGGACGCGGTATTGCAGGCCGCGCCAGACGTAGTCGTGCGGACGATTATTGACCATGTGGCTAGACCGCTAGTTAAAGAAGCTCGGATTGAGCAGGTTGAACCAGCGGACGTTTCCGGGACTGTCCCTCAAGAGGCTCCCTAGATTTCTTGTAACGTTCGCGTTTGAACCGATCCGGGTTGTCTTGGATAGCAAGCCTACCCTAAAGGTATCCCGAAGACTAACTACAAGACTCTGCGTTGACCAGCCAATTCCACGGCCAGAAGCTCCTTGTGGAGAGAGAATGTAATTCGGGCGCTTGCCGGGGTGCTTTCTCTTCTCACTATGGGGAATGTTGTAACCTCAAATTCAAGGGCGAGCCCCCTAGCACGACTAGCAAACACACAGAAAGTAGTTGTGGACAAGCAGTTCAAAGACCTTGACACTTGCATATATTGAAAAGTTGTCGCTCAGCGCCCTGCTCCTACAGGGCGCTTTTTTATTTGAGCGCTTGATCTGGTCTAAGGAGGCCTTATTCATGCGTAGGGCGGCATACAGTTCGAGCCGTCCAAGCTGTTGGACGATTTTTTAATTTCACCAAACAAAAATTCGACCAATGCCACCCCGATGCGTTGTGGATCGGGGTTTTTTATTGGTGTCGGCGAATACCTTCTGAAGGGATACTGAAGCACAAAGGTAACCATGTTTTTAAAATGGCTCCTCACCGTATATCTCATCGCTGGCTTGTTGGTTGCCGTTTCGCTCTGCGGTGCCGGCATCTATGCAGCGATTACCGGACGAAGCGATTACGGAGGAGAGGACAGGATCAGTGTTTTGGGGTTCTTCTCGATTAGCTCGCGTGGTGGCGCGCTCGGGCTCATCTTTTGCGGGATTGCGCTCTTTGCACTGCCCCTGATCCTCTTGTTCCGTATCGTCTCCCACTAAGAGAATTTGACCGAGATTGATCGCCGGTCACGGACCGCGCGAGGGGTGTCTAAATCGTCCTGCCCCGTTCAAAATGACGGTGGGGGTAGGCGGCGAGGGTCGCACAGAACTGTCGGGAATGCTAACGTCACAATTTGTGGGGAGTCAGATCAGTTTGTTGGGGGAAGGGGGCACTGCTGCGATGAAAAAGAAGAAATTACTGTTGATTGGTCTTGCGTGCATAGCGGCAGCGGTGTTTGCGGAGCAGGTGCGCGGGGAGGCGGTGGAGGAGGTTGGGCGGCTAGCGGAGTTGATGGGGTGGAAGGCGGGGACGGTGGTGGCGGATATTGGGGCGGGGGATGGGAAGTATGCGTTTGCGGCGGTGGAGCGGGTGGGGGCGGCGGGAAAGGTGTATGCGACGGAGATTGATGCGAAGAAGCTGGCGGAGCTGCGGGCGGAGGTGGCGAAGCGCAAGCTGGGGAACGTGATCGTGGTGAAGAGCAAAGAGGCGGAGACGAATCTGCCGGCGGGATGCTGCGACGCGATTTTCTTGAGGCGCGTGTACCACCATTTGACGAAGCCGGCGGAGTTTGATGCGGGGCTGGTGCGGTCGCTCAAGAGCGGAGGGCGGCTGGCAATTATTGATTTTGCGCCGCGGGCGGGGCTGGAGCCGGTGGAAGGAGTGCCGAGCAACCGGGGCGGGCATGGGATTCCAGAGAAGATTGTGATTGAGGAGTTGAAGGCGGCGGGGTTGCAGGTGGAGAAGATTGTGGAGGATTGGCCGGAGGGGAGTTATTGCGTGGTGTTTGTGAAGAGGTGAGGGGAAAGTTGGAACGTTAGAACGTCTGTGAAAAACGAAAGGCCAGCCACGGAAGGACGGGACAAAAGGAGAAGAAGGGCAGGATCCCGGCCGGGGTCGGGACAAGTTGTGTCGTGTCTTACGAGATCAAGGAAGCGGCTGGCCTCAGAAGGCCAGCCCTACGAAACCCGGGCGGCCGGGATTGCCGGGAATGAAGAGCGAGAGTGCTTACTCTTTTTTGGACCAGGGAGGGACGACACCGCTCATACGGGCGTAAGCAATGAGCTGGCCCATGTGCTCGTTGGCGTGAACGATGATACGCAGATACATGCCGTCCACGGTGGCATCACGATCGGCGATGTGAACTTTGCGGTCGAGGTCTTTCGGTGTGACTGCTAAATGAGCCTGCTTGACGGCGTCGAGGGAGCGCTTGAGCCAATTGATGACCTCGGCTTTTGAGGTGACGGACTTCTCCATCCCCTCTTTCATGTCGGCGGGCATTTTGGGTCCCGTGACGCTCAGCAGATAAAAATTCGCGAGAGCGATGTGCATGTAGACTTCGCTGGTGGAGCGCACGCCGGGTGCGGGACGCCAGGAGAATTTTTCCTCGGGAGTGGCTTCGGCAAGCGCGAGCAATTGGCTCGACACGTGGCGCCACTCACCGTCATAGCCCTGCCAGATGCCTTCGGGCGCCGTTTGCGCGAACACGGGGCGCGCGGTGAAGAATAATAGGAAGACAAAAAGGGCTTTTTTCATGATTTCTCCAGTCTGGCTCTCACGTCCCCATTCTACTGTGACGGCGGGGATAGCGGGATGGAAGCAGGGCGAAGAGAAAAGTCAAGAGAACCGGCCCCCTTCGGCTGTGCTCAGGACAAGTTTCGACCGGCCACTCCAGTGGAAAAAAAGAGCACAGCCAGGATTGGCTGTGCCACGGGGATGTCGCACCGCAGGCAAAAACGCCGACAGGGATGTCGGCGTTCCAACAGAAGAGCGGCGCGCCTCGGAAGGCGGGCCCTACAAAACCATGAGCACGTCATGGGGTGATGGCGAGGACGCGGAGGGGGCTGCCGGAGCCGTTGACGATTTTGAGGGGGGCGGCGATGACGACGGCGCCGGTGGGGGGCAACTGATCGAGATTGCAGAGGCTGGCGAGGCCGAACTTGCCGCTGCCGTGCATGACGCAATGATTTGAGAAGGGCGGGTCGAATTTGGCGGCTTGGCCTGCGTCGGTGCCTACCGTTTCGACGCCTACGCCGAGGACGTCGCGATCCTTCGCTAGAAATTGAGAGCATTCCTTGGCCCAGCCGGGGGTGTGCGGGCCGTCTTCACTAAGGTTGATGTATTGCGCGGGGTCGGTGCGCTTGGACCAGCCGGTGCGGAGGAGGACCCAGGAGTTGGGAATGATCTTTCCGTGAGTGGATTCCCAATTCTTGATATGCGCGGAGGTCAGGAGAAAATCGGGATTTTTCTCGACGTCTTTGGTTACGTCGATGACGCAGGCGGGGCCGATGAATTTTTTCGGGGGGATGCGATCGACGGAGGAATCGGGCAAGTCCTTGCCGGTGATCCAGTGGACAGGAGCATCGAAATGGGTGCCAGTGTGCTCGCCGGTTTCGAAGGCGTTCCAATACCAGAAGGGGCCGCGCGCGTCGTAGCGGGAGAGTTCGCGGAGAGTGAAGGGCGGAGTGTTGTTCCATTGTGTGGGGAGCGGGAGGAGGGGCGTGGCGGAGCTCAGCGGCAGGGTGAGGTCGACGACGCGCAAGCGGCCGGAGTGGAGAGCTTCGACGAGTTGGAAAAGGATTTCAGACATGAGGACCTCCAGAATGACGCAAGGCAGAAGGCGGGCCCTACAGGGTACAGCGGACGGGTTAGATTCTGAAAAGAAATGCAGATCATTTCGTTTTGGCCGCGAGGGATTGGATGTGGCGGCGGAACTGGAAACGGTTTTCGAGGAGGCCGAGGTCGGTGACGAAGGCTTTTGGGCCGGTGGCTTCGACTTTGGCGACGATGGTTTGCAAACCGTCGCTGGAGATGGCTTGGCGGATTGCTGCGGTGAATTCGTCGACGGTTCGGACAGTGCGAGTTTTTGGGATGCCAGCGGCGCGGGCGATGCCTTCGAGATCGGTACCGGTGCTGGTGGCGGTGGGAAAGCCGCCGACGGAGAGAAGACTCTCGTTGTCAAAGACGATGTGGAGGAGATTTTTTGGTTTATAGCGCGCGAGGGTGGTTAGGCTGCCGAGATTCATGAGGAGGGAGCCGTCGCCGTCGAGGACGACGACTTTCTGATGGGGCAAGGAAAGAGCTAGGCCCAAACCGGTTGAAGAGGCAAGGCCCATGGCGTGCTGCAGGTAGAAGAAGTTAGGACGATGACCGAGGGATTGGAGCTCGGCCGGGAGCGCGCCCATGATGGTGACGACGAGACAATTTTCGAGGTCGGGATAAATGGCGCGGAGACAGTCGAGGCGAAGCATCATTCCACCCACATCAAATCTCGCGTGAGGAGCAGAGCGACGGGCTGAAGACTGCTTTCGGCGAGGGTGTGGGCCTGGCGGATGCGCTTTTCGACGGATTCGGGAGCATCGAGGAAGGAATACGGGATGTTCATGGCGCGAAGGAGAGGCTCGGTGACGTTGCCGCCTTGGGTCTGCCAGGGATCGCGCTCGCCAAAAGCGCCGCGATAGGAGATGAGCATCAGGAGGGGGATTTTGTACAAGTGGGCGAAAGAGACGATGCCGTTGATGGCGGCGAGAAAGCCGTGATTTTGCATGAGCATGGCAGACTTGACGCCGGCAAAGTGCGCGCCGGCGGAGAGGCCGACGCCTTCTTCTTCCTTGGCGAGGCGGACGAGAGTCATTTGCGGATCGTCTTCGGCGATTTGGATAAGGTGGACGAGCCAGGTTTCGGGGAGCGCGGAAAGAAGCTGGATGCCGCAGGATTTGAGCGCGCGGTAGATGAGCTGCGAATTATCGAGAGAGACGGGCGTGGCTTAGTTGGAAATGTTGCACACGAACTTTCGCATGGAAGGCGAATCCCAGCAACTAGTGACAAAAGAGTGGATCGGCCATAGACTGGCGCAGCTATGAAACAAACAACACGAAGGCGATTTCTTGTGCAGGCGGCAGGTTCGGCGGCTGTGGCAGGCGTTTGCGCAGGAGTGTGGCCAGACGCATTTGCGGGGATGGGAACGGCGATGGCGGCAGAGGCGGGGCCGAGCATGAAGTTTCCGGAGGCAGCGCGGGAGCGGATTGCGATTGCGTCATATCCGTTCCGGGATTTCATAGCGAGCCGCGAAGATAAGAGCGGCGGCGGGAAGATGGAATTGAAAGAGTTCGCGGCGCACGTGAGCGCAAAATTCAACATCAAGAAAATCGAGCCCTGGAGCCCGCATTTCCGTTCGCTGGACAAAGCGTACCTGGAGGAACTGCGCGCGGCGGTGGCGAAGGCGGGCGGAGCGATCGTGAACATGGCGGTGGATGGGGAGCACAGCCCGTATGCGGCGGATAGCGCGGAGCGGGAGCGCGCCGTCGCTGACAGCAAGCAGTGGATCGACGTGGCGGTGACGATCGGCTCGCCAAGCGTGCGCACGCACATTGCCGCGGCGAATGATTCGAAACCGGACGTGGAGCGCACGGCGGAAAGCTTGAAGCAGGTGGCGGAGTACGGGGCGGTGAAAAATGTGGTGGTGCACCTGGAGAACGACGACGCGGTCAGCGAAGATCCGTTCTTCATCGTGAAGGTGATTGAAAAGGTGAACAGCCCGTGGCTGCACGCGCTGCCGGATTTTGGAAATTCGGTGGCGGCACACGACGACGAACATGCGTATAAGGGTGTCGATGGGATGTTTGCCCACGCGTACGGCATCTCGCATGTGAAGGAAATTGAAGCGGGCGAGCAAGGCAAGATCGCACATGTGGATTTGGCGAAGACCTTCGGGATCGCGAAGCAGCATGGCTATAAAGGATATTTTTCGATGGAGTGGGACAGCTCGGGTGATCCTTATGCGGGGACGGCTGGGCTGATCGAGAAGACGCTGAAAAACCTTTCCTAGAATTCGGCGGAGAAAGGGGCGCAGCCCTGCGCGGCGGGCGCCCCTACAAACCAACTTTCGCAAGTGCCGTCAGTCTTGCCGCAGCGCGGTCAAGGGGTCGACGAGGGTGGCTCTGCGCGCGGGAATAAGACAAGCGAGAAAGGTCACTCCTGCCAGCAACGAAGAGATCCCGATATAGGTCAGCGGATCGCTGGATTTCACTTCAAAGAGCATGGACTGGAGAAAGCGCGTGAAGATGGCCGAACCGATGATTCCGGAGACAATTCCGAAACCAACGACGAGCGCTCCTTCGCCCACCGCGATCCGCAGAATGTCGCGGCGCTGGGCGCCCATGGCGATGCGGATTCCGATTTCATTGGTGCGCTGGCTGAAGGTGTAGGCCATCACGCCGTAGATTCCGATAGACGCCAGCAGCTAAGGACCAGAAGGGCCAGGGTGCCTTGGAGAAGGTCATTTCTGGGTTTGAGCATGGCGCTCCTATAGATAGCTATAGGTAGAGACGGGGCAAGACGGAGAATGTTTCCAAGGAAATGGGAATAGAAAGGGCGCAGTGAAGGTCAACGAGGGACGGCGGGAGTAGCGCTTGTCCGGCAAGAGTCGGGGGCGTATGCTTCACGGCGGATTGGTGAAGGAGGAAAGACAATGAAAATAGGCGTGGGATTCTTGGTTGGGGTGGCGACGCTGATGGCGGGGGGAATTGCGACGGCTCAACAAGCTGCACCGGCGGCTCCCGCGGATGCGCAAAAGATGGCCGAGATGGGGACGGTTGTAAATCCAGTGAGCGGGTTCGTGAAAGCGGGAGTGGCGCGATACCAGAAGAACATGGTGGCAGCGGCCGAAGCGATGCCGGCTGAGAAATACAGCTTCAAGCCTTCGCCGGAGATGAATACGTTCGGGCACCTGGTGATGCACATCGCGCAGTCGAACAATACGTTCTGCTCGAAGATTTCCGGGCAGATGGCGCCGGATGTGAAGATGGCGGAGACAGATCCGAAGGACAAGCTAGTGGCGGCGATGAAGGATTCATTTGCGTTTTGCGCGGCAGCGCTGGAGAAGGTGGACGATTCGAAACTGGGGGATCAATTCATGATGTTCGGGAACCGGCCGATGTCGCGGGGCGGGGCGCTGGTCGCTCTGGGCGGCAGCTGGACGGACCATTATGCGACGGAAGCGATTTATTTGCGGTTGAACGGGATATTGCCGCCGACGGCGCAGCCAGCGAAGTAACAACGGAGTCGAGTGAAAATAGCGCGAAGCGGTCCGCCTCCCCGACAGGAGTCGGGGTAAACGCCGGGCGGACCCTCCAATGGCTGGAGCAGAGGCACGGCTGAACGCACGAGTCTGGAGACCCGCCACCACAAAGAAACATTCCGCAGAGTGCTAGACCTGGAGGACGTCGCCTTCGCGGGCGACGATTTCGTAGAGGACTGGGTTGACGAAGAAGCCGAGCAAGAGGCGCGAGATAAGGCCGGCGACGACGACGATGGCGAAGGGCTTTTGCGTGTCGCTGCCGACGCCTGTAGACATGGCGGCGGGAAGAAGACCGAGGCAAGCGACGAGCGCGGTCATCATGATGGGCCGCAAGCGGAGGAGCGAGGCTTCGCGCGTGGCTTCATGGATGGACTTGCCTTCAAGGCGAAGCTTGTTGATGTAGCTGACGAGGATGACCGCCGTTTGGACTGAGACGCCGAGCAATGCGAGAAGGCCGAGGATGCTGGAGACGCTGAACGGCGTGTGCGTGAGTTTTAGGGCGATGAGCGCGCCGACCGGCTGAGTCATGACCGCGCCAATGGCGATGGTGACGGGGAATTTGAAGTTGCCGTAAAGCGCAAAGAGAATGAGGAAAATAAGCAGCACGGCGAGCGGGCCAATGATGACGAATTGCGACTTGGCTTCCAG
>JBGPIX010000054.1:0-19671 GCA_041485085.1 Candidatus Acidiferrum sp. | reverse complement strand
ATCTCCGGCGTGGCGGCGTGCACGGTTCCGCCCCGCAGCGAGGAGGGAGGCTTGGGGCTAGGCGGCAGCGGGAGCGTGGCGAGAACCTGCCGGGCGATCGCGGCGGAAACATCCGATTCCACTTGCAGGAGATCGGAAAGTTCGCGGGTGAACGAATCGGCCCATAGATGCGTCTCATCGCTGACCTGGATCAATTGGACGTCGATGCGCACCTGGTTGCCGGCGTGCTGGACGCCGCCTTCGAGAACATACTTCACATTGAGCAAGCGGCCGATTTCGGCGACCGGCTTGCCGGAGACAATTTTTGAGGAGGTTGCGGCGATCACTCCAAGGTGCTGGGGATCGAGCTGGCCAAGCGCGGTGCGGATAACGTCGGTGAGGCCTTCGGTGATGTAATCAGGCTTGGAATCGCCGCTGACATAGGTGAAGGGCAGAACGGCGATGCGCACTTTGTCGCGCGCTGGATCACGAGGTTGAAGCCAACGAAAGACGGCAAAGGAAAGAGTACAAAGAATCGCGAGAGCGAACATGGCGACCACAACGCGCTTCCCTGCCGAAGAAGGGGCCTTGCCTGGGTCGGGAGTGGGAGCAGGAATGGGTGGCACGGCCGGAGGAGCGACGATCTCAATGGGGGAATCCGTGCCGCCCAATTCCTGTTCACGGGCGAAGGCGTCGTCGGCTTCGGGATCGTCCTTCGGCTGGCGGTTTTTGATCCACGCGTCGAGTTCCCCCGTGAATGCGTAGACGGTGGATTTTTTCTTGTGCTCGTGCCGACGGACGGGAAGGCCTTCGGTTCGCTCCCAGCGCTGCACGGTGCGCACTTCGCGCCCAAGATAAGAAGCGATTTCTCCCCAGGAATCCAGCTTCTTGCCTGGAAGGGGCGACCCTTCGGGACCTGGCTTGGCTCCGCTTGCCGGGATGTCGGGGGGCGGCATTGCAGCGTTTTCAGTGGGCGGATTATACCCTAGGAACGCGCCGGAATTGCAGGACTAGTGGGCGGCTTTGGCAGCTGCGGCGCCTGCGGCGGCGCCGATGAGGAGCCACTTGGCGGCTCGACCGATGCGGCGAATAAGGCTGCCGCCGCGGGCGATGTGCAGAGCGTCGTCGCGCTCGCGGGTGAGCGCTGTGGTTTTCTGGCGTTCGTCGGTGAGGTCGGCCTGGGCGGTGGCGAGCTTGGCCTGGCAGGCTTTGCAGTCGATGGCGAAGTCGTACAGCGGCTTTAGATCTTCGGCTGGAATGACGGCGTTGGTTTGCGGCGACGGTGAATTTGGGGAAGCTGGCGTCGACTGCAGGACGAGGGGCGCTGGCAGCGGGAGCTGGCTGGGGAGGTCGCGGACGATTTGCGCGGGAGTGACGATGGTACGCTTCTCGGCCGCGAGCGTGGCAAGGGTTTGCGCGAGTTGGGCGTCGCGATCGTGTTGGCGCGTGTCGGCTGCGGCGAGGAGTTGCTTGGTCGCGGCGAGTTCTGATGCGAGTTGGGAACGATCGCGGCGGTCCGCTCGCCAGGAAAAGAAGATGGCGAGGGCGAGCAACAACGCGGCAATGAGTTCAACGAGGCGAATCCAATGGCGTGCGGGCATGGGTAGTTGCCGATTTTTCCTTGAAACTGTAGCTCAGGCCGGAACTTGTCCCGACCCGGCCGGGAGGCCTGAGGCTTTTTCTTCGTAGCACGCACCGCCGATGGCAGATCGGAACGGCCTCACCCTAAAGGGGTGAGCTACAACATTCAGGGAAAAGTATTCACAAATAATGAGCGCGGCGTGCGATGACCTGCGCGGCGTAAGTTGGATTGGCGCCGCCGTTCCAGGCGAGCAGCGCGCGTGTGGTGTCGCCAGCCATGGCGTCGAATTTCTTGCGCAGGACTTTGCAACCGACGGCGAGGCCTTGCTCGGGATCGCACAGAGCCGAAAGAAACAGGGCATCAAAGCCTGTTTCGCGGGCGACTTGCCCCATCACCTGCATCAATCCCCAGGAGAAACCGCGGGCGTAAGCTTCCGTCGCGGAGACCTTGTTATTTGTATATAAGGATGCGACGTACTTGCTGAAGAACGCCGGCTCGTAACGCATGGCCCAGGGATTCCAGGCGGACTCCTGCTCGATCATCGCGCAGACGAGACCTGGATCGAGCGACTGGGCGGTGGCCGCTTTACGCGCCAGCAGCAGAAGTTGCGAAGGCGGGTTCACGGACACTTGTCACCTTCTGCGGCGGTGACCGTTCAAGTCCACGAAGCGAACTAGAGGCGTGTCGTCGAGGTCGATTCCCTGCTGGGCGGCGATTTTTTGCAGCGCGCTGTAAATGTGCGGCAGATGATTGGTGGCGATGTCGTGAATGAAGGCGTGCGCGATTTCGTCCTTGCGCATGCGCCGGTGCAGCCAGCGGAGGAACAAGACAAATTGCACCCCCGCGGTGAAGATGGCCGTCAAAACGCCGTACCAGTGGGCAGGCATGGGATTTCCTTATCAGGGATCCTGTAGCTCAGGCCGGAGCTTGTCCCGACCCGGTCGGGAGGCCTGAGAATTTTCTGGTGCGGTAACCACTAGCTCGCCGGAGGCATCGAGCGGCTGCCGGGAAAAAGCCTCACCCCTAAAGGGGTGAGCTACAGCGGTGTCAATAACAATCGGCTAGAAGAACGCGCCGGGGAGGGCGCCGATCGTGGAACCCAGGCCGGAGCCGAGCGCGGAGAAGAAACCGTTGCCGCTGGTGCGCGAGGCGTTGTTGCGCGCGTTCAGCAGTTCGGCAGGAATGCCGAGGGTGCGGCCGAGGAGATTGGAGTCCACGCCAAACAGGCCGGAGAGTCCTTGCAGCGCGGCCATCTGGCGCTGAAAAGCGGTATTGGTAAACGCCATCTGGTTTTGCTGGGCCTGGCCAGCCTCGGCAATTCCCTTCCGGCGCGCGAGGTCGTCGGTGAGTTCGCCGAAGCCGGCGGAATTGCGCGTACGCGCCAGGCGATTTTGCGCGGACTGCTGGAGCGAATCGAACGCGCTGGCAAGCGAGCCTTGCGACTGGCCGGTGACCGCGGCTTTGTCCGCCGGGCTCAGGCCAGGATTGTTGAGGATGCTCTGATATTGCGGCAAAAGCGTGTTTCCGACCTGCTGCTGCTGCCCCAGGAACTGCTGGTTCAGTGAGTTGAGGCTGGCGAGTTGCTGATCGGTGAGTTGCCGCGTGTAGTCTTGTGCACCACGTCCCATGGAGACACCTCGATAGTCGAAATTGGAAAATCGAAATTGGAAAATCGGTAGTGCGAAACGCAGCAGCGTGCGCCGCTATCTGCAAACATTCTAGGAGCCGAGTCGCTTGCAATAGGGCGTCCAGGCATCGTCGCGGAGCCAGCCGAGACGCTGGACGCGTTTTCCGAATTTGCGCGCGATGGGCGGCGGGAGCCAGGCGTGGACATCTTCGAGACCGCGTTGCCAGGCGTCGCGTTCGGCGGCGGCGTGGAGCGTGAGGAGCCACTGCCAGCGTTCGCGCGGCGTGCCGGCGCGCGGGTCGAGCAGGAGATAGGCTTCGGCAGTCAATCGCAGTAAGACAGCCCCGAGTATCTTGCCGGAGGGTGCCGCCGGGTCTGCATTCCGTGAATCGCCTTCGACCAGATCCCCCTGTCCGCTCGATGGTTGCCGTAGGGGCGCAGCATGCTGCGCCCCTACAACGGAGGAGTCCGCATCTTGGGCGAGCACTAGCTTGGTGACAAAGAGCGGATTGCGCAAATCCGGCAGCGCGTAGTCGAAGCCTTGCGTGGCGTGGATGGACCGCAGCGCGGCTAGATCGCTTTCCTGATACTCGCGGATTTGCATGTGCGCTAAGACAACGCCGGGCTGAAGCCCGGCCTCTACAAAATGGATTGGCGCGTGATACGCGAGCCAGGATGGATGCCGAAACCGTTTCCGCTGCGCGGGACGCCGTTGGGGAAGACGCCGCTTCCGCTGGAGGGCAGCGGCGCGGGGCCGCTCGCACCACCGCTGGCTACGGCGGTTGGCGGCGCACCAAAGGAAACCGGCGCGGACGGGAGCGAGCCGATGTATTGCGAATAGGCGCGCCAATAGAGCGTCTGATTGCCGAGCTGGACGTACATGTTTCGCGAGGCGCCCATGAAATAGACGCGCGGAGCGCCGAACGCGGGCGTGGTATCCGATTCAGCAAAATAGAAAAGACCGGGCCGCGCGTCGGACGGATCGGTGACGGAAATGTCGAACCAGCCGTTGGAGGCCTGCACCGATACCGAAGCAATCGGCGACGGAGCTGGGGCCGGTGTACTAGGATCCACGCCCGCGCGCTGGCTGGTGGCATTCACCGACGCGACGATTTTCACCAGCGTCTCGTAGAGGTATGGATCGCGGTCCTTCAGCGGTGCGAGTTGAGCAACAGTCAGCATGTTAGATAATGGGGCAATCCGCAGCTCGACTTAACCTGACCTTAGAATGAGTGAATACAGACAAGAAAGGGGCTTGCGAAACAGGTTGCCTCAGTGGGGCTGTGGCGTACTTCGATCCTAACGCTGCATGGCAAGAACTCGCAAGGCTTGCTTCGCTGCCTCTGCCACCTGGGGATCTTCATGTCGACTAAAACGTCGAATTTCCGACTCTGCACGCTTGTCCCCGATATCCGCCAAGATGGTCAGTACAATCGGTAGATTCTCGCTCTTGCGCAAAGCTTCTTCAAGAAGCGGTTCTGCCATCCGCCCCGCCCTTGCAAGAGAGATGCCAGCAATGGTGCGCAGGTTTTCGTTTCTGGAGCCAAGGGAGTTAACGATCAGGCGTCCCAGGACGCGCAGCCGTGTTATCCGCCAAACGGCGGCACACACAATCAGGCTAATGGCTCTGAAAACCCACATCATTGCAATCATAATACTATCCGTGTCGATTTACAGCATGGCAGGAATCTTGTAAGTGCTATTCTTCCAAACGTCAGGTTTGTGCGTTGCTGAATGATCAAACCAGATTGGAAGAACGTTCTCTTGGATTTTTGGATGATTAAACCTCTGGCCGCCTCGGTCAGCAAGGATGACTAAATCTAGGCGCACGCGAATTGAAACCACCTTTTTCACTTGATTAAAATCGGGCTGGTACTTAGGAACGTGGACGGGGCAGCTGAGCAAGACAAGTTCGCCAATCTTCATTCCCTTATTACTGGCTTGCATTGCACCGCCGCCGCCATGACTATGGGTGAAGAGATCAAGTCCCTGTTCATTGTGGCTGTTCACCCAGCTCAAAAGGTCATCGGCACCCAACGAACGTGCGTTAGCGCTATAGCCGCCCGACCAGGCAAATCTGTCGTTGTTTCTATATAGGTCTGGTCGGAGATTTTGGAGCAAATATGAATGAAAATCGCCGTTTGGCTGCCACCACGTAGCACCAAGGGCCCAGGTGCCGTGAACAAGCATAGCGGTATGTGAGAGTGCCCCTGTGGCGCCAGCCGCCTTCCCCGCCGATTTCGTGAAATCACTCAAACGCGTGTGGTCCGGCGTTACTTGCGCAAGGGCGGTGGCAGCAAGTTGTCGGATCAAAAGGTCGACACTGCGGGTACCCCATTCTAGAATCGTCGTGAGCTCGTCTGGTTCAGAAGAGCGATCATGGTAGGCCGCAGCGGCTGCAACGCTGACCAACTCATGCGGGTGTCGAAGACAAGCTTCCATCAGATTACTTGCTGTGGCAGACGTTGGGTCTCGGAAGTGATCTTTAGCTAACTCTGCGAAAATTTCGCTGCGCCATGTAACGTCCTCGCCCGCGGGAATCGTAGCCGCGACTGAAGTGCCAAAACGATTGGCCAATGAACGCCTAACACGCTCAGAATCAATGCGCCCCGTGACAGGTGAAAGGGGAGGAACTCCCAGATCGGAGAGATCCTCCTCTGGCAGGATCTCTGCAAGCCTTGCATGCCCGGGGGCTTCACCTCGGAGTTGCGAACCGAGTACCAATAGATACGCTGCCTGCGTTAGGAATCCAGCCTCATCCATTTGTTCAAACGCGTCTCGGACCAACGGCGGCTTCGTCACATCTCCTTGCAACATACAAGTTCTTTACCTCGTCAGGAGTTGGGTGTTATCTTGCATTGGCGTTTAGTATCACTAATATATACCTCAGTCAACATTCTTTAGCGGGCATGCCCTCCTAGTTCAGGCCGCGGACAGGTGCCCAGGGATCGACGCGGACCGCGGGCGTGAATTTTTGCAGGCGGAACCACGCGCCGGCTTGATTGGTGCTTACCTGGAACGCTACGCGCTCGCCGAGAACGTTGATGGGCAGCTCAAGGTCTTTCACCGAAGGCGAACTTAGCGGGAGCGGCTGCTGCGCCTGCGGGGCGCTTGCGGAATCGGTGAAGCTGGTCAGCGACAAGTTCCCTGCCCCTTCGACGAACATGGTGAGATAGCTGAAAAGTTTGCGGTGCGCGCCGAGGCTGAGCGATTGCTCGACGGCGCGTTCCGGAAAATAGTGCGTGGTGTAGTAACTGGGAATCGCCGTGCCGTCGTCGGAGAATTGCGCGTCGCTTAGCTGATAGATTTTACCGGTCGCGCTGCCTCCGCCAACGCCGGGGGCTCCGCCGCCCAAAGCGACGATGGCCGTGCCGTTAGTGCGTTCGATGAGTGCGCAGGCATTTGCCGCAATGCTCCACGGCGACCACTTGCGGGTTTTGTCCGTGGCGGTTTTCCGGCCACTGTAGGTGATATTGATTGGCGGACGCCCGGCGATATCTTCGGCGCTGTCCAGATCGCGATAGTCCAGCATGAGAATTTTGTTCGGCGAGGTCGCGCTGCCGATTGGAGCGCCGACAAAAATGCGGCGTTCTTTGGTATCCACGGTAACCCAAAGGGTGTGACCGTACTGCCAGTTGATCTGGTTCCAGGTGGGCTGGATTTCCTGGGAAATTTTGATCGGTTCTCCGCCGCTGAAGATGTAGAGGCCGGTGCGGTGCGCGATGACTACCCAGTCTTCGCCGATGCCGACGCCGCGAACAGACGGCGTACCGACTTTGCGCGAAACTTCGGCGATCGACCACAGTGAAGGCTCGTTGGTGCCGTCGTCCTGCGTGACGTGGAGCGAATGTTCTTTCACGAAGTACAGCCGCTCACGCAGTTTGAAGGCGGCGCGAATCGCCTGGCCGTTATTTTCGGCGATGCTGAGCAGGCCATCGATGCCGTCGTAGCTTTCGGGATCCTCGACGCGGCTGGCGCGCACCAGCGAAGCATTGACCGGCTGGGCGGTGGGAAAAATCTCGATGCAGTCGACGTAGAACTGGCCGCTCGTGTTCGGCGTGCCATCGGCGTAGACGCGCAGGAGCAGATCGCTCGGAATGGTGGCGAGTGGCGCGGTCAGCTGCGCCGTGTACTCCACGTAGCCGGTGGTGAGCTGGGCGGCGGTGAGTTGCAAGCCGGTAGTGTTGATGCCGCCGCTGGCGCTGAAGAGATGGATGTGCAGCGTGCCTTGCGAAAGAGTTAGATTGCGCGCGCAGCGGGCGCGCACGGTGTAATCGGTGTTGGCCTGGATAAGCGGCGCGCCGAGCGAATCGTTCACCGCGCCTTGGGTCATCATGCCGCGCGTGGGCGTGGTGCCGTTGCCGACGATGGAATACGCCGCGCCCCACACGACGAAATTTTCTTCATCGGTGCCGCCGGGAGCAAAGACGGCGTCCGGAGTCCAACCCAAGGGATAATGCGGGAAAGCCGGACCCGTGAACCCACCATCGAAGCCGAGATTCACCCAGTTGTTCATTTTGTTGCGCTCGCCCCACCAGAAGAGGCGCTGGGCGTAGTCCAGCACGCCGGCGCAATCGCCGAGTTCGATCAGCTTGAAGAGATTGTCGATGTTGGTGCCGGCAAGAAGGATAGCGTCGGAAAAATCCACCACGACGGAGGTCGTGGTGTTGTCGGCGATGATCATGTTTCCGCTGAAGAGCGTTGAGCCGCTGCCAGTGTAGAAAAAGCTCGCGCCGCCGGCGCCGGTGAAGCAAAGAATTCGGCCGACGACATTTGATGGCCCGGTCGGAATATTGTTGACCACAGCGCGCTTGCCGCCGCTGGCGGTCCAACTCGTTGCCGGCCCCGGTTGTGTGAGGTAGCCCTGGCGCGTCTGGAAAATCACGCAGACTTGATGCACGCCGGGTGAAACGCTTCCCGCCGCAGCAACCGTTCCGCCGCCGGAGGCAGCGAGCCCGCCGGTCGTGGCAGTAAAAGTGAAGTGCGTGGAATCGGGCACGCTGGTGATTGGAAATGTGCCGTTGTAACCGGCGACGCCGATGCCGGTGGTAGTGACGAACTGCCCAGCGACAAATCCGTGCGCGGTGGTGGTCTGGATCGTTACGGTTGCGGAGGCTGCCGTGCCTCCGCCGGAAGCGGCGAGTCCCGACGCGCCAGCGATGTAGGTAAATTGCAGGGTCGTTGGCGTGGAGACGACGGGAAACGTGCCGTTGTATCCGGCGACGCCGACTCCAGCAATGGTTACCGATTGCCCTGCCAGGAGGCCGTGCGCGGAGGTCGTATTGATCGTTACGAGAAAACCGTTTTCGGTAGCGCCGGTGGGGCTGGCGGCAATGGTGATGGCAGCGGGCTGCGTGGCGCCGGTGGGGCTCGTGGTGATCGCGACGGTTACATTTTCATCGATAACCGTCGGCTCGGCGCCGGGACCGCTCTGGCTGACGCGGTCGAAATTGGTATCGTCGTACTGGCGCGGCAAATCGTTGCCGGTTTTTCCGTCGCTGAGGGCGAGGTATTCCCTGCCGAAGAGCGTCGTCGAATTGGCGTAAGCATTGGTGGCAAGGCCGCTAGCGATGCTGGAAAGAGTGCCCGGAGTTGTTTCTTTGTAGAGCACGCCATTGGAGTCGAGGGCCAGGGTGCGCAGAGTGGCGTTCAGCGTTTCGTAAGTTTTGACGTAGTTGACGGTGGGATTGCCGGAAAGTGGGCCGAAGAGCGCTTGCAGCCCGGGTCGCGTGGCGACACCGCCGTTGCTGAAGATCACGTCCTGGCAATCGGGGGAGACGCCGTGCGGCAAGTCCGCCGGAGACATATCTGTCACCAGCCCGCCGAAAATCTCGATCGGCGCGTCGAATGATCCTGCTGTTGTCATTAGTTGACCAGGTACTACAAGCTATGATAAATACGCCAACATCAGGCCGGCTTCGGAGAGTGCTCCCAGTGCACGTTAATTTCGGGCGGCGAGAAATCGCCGCCTTTTTGTTTTTTACAACTACCTTCGATTCTCAGCCTTTACTTCCCTGCTTCCTGTTCCCGCTTCTCTCGGTTTCGCTGTGCATCTGTGGCAGGCTTTCCTTCCTTGGCCACCAGGCCATATTGCGCGGCTTTTTCGCGATCGAGGATGGCGCCGCAGGAACGGCAGACGGCCACACCGTGCTTGATTTTTTCGGCGCAGACGGGACACTCGGCCAGCGGACGCGCATCGTAGAGCCAGGGCTTTTCCAGGCCGAGTTGGCGGGCAGCACGGCGCTCGAGGTCAGTGATGAACATGGGATTCTTGGTGCGCTCCCATTCGAGATCGGCGGCCGCGACGAGGCGGCGCTGAAATTCTTCGAGGCGGCGCCGGGCGTCGGCAAGCTCTGATTCCGTGGGCTCCGGGCCGGCCGCGACGAAGACGCCGTGAAAACTTCCCTCACCCGAGTCGCCGTTGATTTCGCGAGCGATGTCTTCGGCGATTTCCCGCGCGGTGATGCGGTAGTCCATGTTGCGTTTGTCGCCCATATCGATCACGCCGGTGCAACCGCAGATCGGAGTGAGGGCGTACGGTTCGCCGGGCTCCGGCGAACGCACCTCCAGCGAACCGAAGTAGGTGCGGTGGCGCGGCGGCCATTTTTCCGTTGAAATATTGACCAATACCGCCGTGCTCGTTTCACTGCTCATATACGCCTCACTTTTATTGGAACTATTCGGGCTTGCGGAGATTTTTGCTCAGTGTTGACTAGGAGCGTCCGCCGCGGCGGACGCTCCTACAAAAGAACTTCGGGCCTACTCAGTCCCGGCCCACTCGCGGTATCATTTCCTGCGGTCTTGCTTGGGAGGGACTATCTCAATTCCTCGGTTCGCATTCGGAATTAGCCACGCGATTTCTTACCACCCAATCGCACCCGGCAAACAACCCTCATGAAAACCGGCGCGTTGATTGCGCGGCTGTTGTCCATCGCGATTTTGATTTTTGCTTTTGGCGTGTCGGTTTATCGCGCCAAAGTACAGACCATCGCGCACGACGAAGCGCTGACCTACGAGTGGTTCCTCGACCAGGGCGTTTACGAGGTGTTGCACTATAACGCCGCAAATCACGTCCTGCAGACGCTGCTTGCAAAACCGATCGTAAAAATATTGAGCGTTTCCGAATTCAAGCTTCGCGTTCCTTCTCTTATCGGCGCTGCCATTTATCTGATGGCGGTGTACTTTCTCTGCCGCAAGCTTTTTGGCGATGGTCTGGTGATGCTGCTCTCCACGGCGATGATGGCTCTGAATCCGCAGGTTATGGACTTTATGCCAGCGGCGCGCGGCTACAGTCTGGGATTGGCTGGCCTCGCGGTAGCCATGTATGCTTTCGCAAGGCTGGCGGAGCGAGGCAAATTCGATCCGGCCGACAAGGAGTGGCGCTGGGGATGCGCGGCCGCTTCCGTTGCCCTGGCCCTCGCCGTGGCGGCAAATTTTACCAACATTGTTCCCGCCGCCTGCCTCGCCGTTAGCTTTAGCCTAGTGGCCCTGGGCGGACTCGCCGCAGCTTTCCGATTCCGGGACTCAGCGGTTCGTGAATTCGCGAAATACTTCCTTTTTCCCGGAGTTGCGGTTGGCTTTTGCGTTCTCTGGCCATTTTTACTGCAGGCCCGCTTGGCGCAGACCAAAATTGAATTGGGCACAGCGTCGGATGCCCTGCGAGACATCTTCAACGCTTCGTTTCTGTATAAATGGACGGATGATCTATTCAATAGCCTGGGCGCGGTGCCATCCTCCACGGGAAGCTGGCAAGAAAGAGCCACGCTACTGGGCGCGAACCTCCTGCTGCCACTGCTCTTCTGTTTTGTCCTGATTGGTCTGGGTCTGGCATTGCGCTCAACCGTCGATTCAGAAAAACGGGGGCAGGCGCAGTGCCGAATCTTCGGGGGAGCGGCAGTTGGCGTCGTGTTCCTGACCGTCGCGCTTCACTTTGCGACTAAGGTGAACTATCCGTACAGCCGCTACTGCCTGTTTGTGGTTCCCTTGTTCACGATCGCGGGTGTGCTGGCCGCTCGAGAAATCTCATCTCGATTTCCGTGGATCCTGTTGAAAGGCGTGGGCCTGCTCATTGCCGCCATCGTCGTCAGTGACTACGCGCTGGCGTTCAACATGAAATCTTTTCGTTACAACGCCTACGACATCATCTCGCGCGACCTCTACCAGGCGATTGAAAAGGACGCGCTTTCGCGCCATGTGAGCGAGATTCGCGTAGGCGGAACCTGGTGGTACGAGCCGGAAATCAATTTTTACCGGCTGCGTTACCGCGCCAAGTGGATGCGGCCGTACGAAATCCAGGACCGCTCCTACTGGTGGCAGACGCCGGGCGCACTGGAGCCCGCAGCCTACGACTATTTCGTTTTTGTGCCGCCGAGCGACCCGCATTTGGCGGGCCCGCGCGTCCGGACCATCTTCCACGACGAGAAAACACAAGCCACCATCATTGCAATCGCCCACGAATAAGCCCGGTCACGTCGCTCTTCAATCGCTATTGCATGCGGTACTGGACGGTGACGTTGGCGTCCGCCGGGCTGGTGGTGCAGCCGGCCGCGGCGGTTTGCACCAAGACTTGCAGCGATGCTCCCGCGGCATAGTTCTGCGAGATGGCGCCGCTGTCATTGGCGGCGGCGGAAATCGTGACGTTGACCGGCGTCGTGCCATCGGTGAATCGGACAATCGCGTTGGTGGTACAGCCAGCCGGAGCGGTTTTCGCCTGCACTTGAATTCGCGTGATGGTTACGGCTTTGTCGTTCGTCCAGGTTGCGCCGGTCCATGTGGAAGTCAGCGCGCCGGGCAAGAAGATATTTTGTTCCGCGCGCGGGCTGGCGGTGAATGTTTCCGTGCCGAAAACGACGCCCTGCGTGTAATGCTGCGGCTTCGTCCAGTCCTGCTCGGTGTCGAGTTGCGCGAGTGGCCGCAAGTTTCCGCCGCTCCAGTTTTTTTCCGTGGCCACGTTTCCCGAAATCAGCAACCCCGGCGATCCGGAAGTGATTTGCGTGTCGGTGGCGGTGAGCGTCGACACGCCATTTTTGAAGCACGTGAGCGCGCCGCCAGGAGCAATCTCAAGCCGCAAGAGATCGCCGACCGCGCCGGTCGAAGCCGTGCTGGTCAGGTTCGTGGTTCCGGCATTGACCACACGCTGCAGGAAAATGGTGGTGCTGTTTTCCACGCAATCATAATAAGTGGCGCTCGCGCCCGTTCCCGACGCGAGAACGGTGACGCCGGGAAAATCGGACGTGCCGTTCAGCGCGGTGATGGTAGCTTGCGCAAACTGAAGCGCCGAGAACGTATTGGCATTCCAGAGGCCGGAGTTGGATAGCCCTCCCGCCGTGCCTTGAATCTGGTTGGAGGCAATATTCAAGCCATTTTGCTGGATGGTCCAGTTCCCGCCGACTGAACCGTTGGTGCGTGTGGCGTTGTCGTACGCGGAATTGACGTAACTCGTGACCGGAACATAGCCCGAGACATCGGGCAGCGTTTGCGTGCGATTGGCCGTGAGCGCTCCGGAGATAACATTCTTGAAATTGCCGTTCGTTAACGTGAGCTGCTGGCCGGCGACTCCCTGCGGACCGATGGAACTTACGGCACCGCCCGGCAGAAACGTGGAGCTTGAGTAGAAAGTCGTGCCGGTATCGACATAACTTGTGCCGCCGATGCCCGCTCCCGGACTGTCCGTGGAGGTGACATTCGCTATCGACGGGCCGCGAAAGCGGCGGGTAGTGACCTGCCCATTGATAGGCGCCCAACTCACGGTGATCGTCTGCGTGCCGTCCGTGGTGGCGGAAGTTCCAAGAGACAGTGGCGAGTCGTTGCCGGCGACGTCCAGCGCGGTGATGGCATAGACGTAGGTGCCCGCAGAGACGCAGTTAGACCCGCAGGATAAATGCGCTCCGACGACCACGCTTGGAGCATTGGCCTGGCCCATCAAGTAGCTGATGTTCGAGCTGCCGCTGACGGATATGCCTCCGTTGCCAGTGGAATAGGGAGTGTTGGAGAAACCAGTGTTGGTGGTCCCAAGTCCAAAGATTACTCCGGCTCCAAACCGGACATTCCCGGGCCCGGATACGGCAACCTGTCCGCCGACGGAACTGCCCGTGCTCTCGAAGTCGAAGTACGATCCGCCGGACCCTGCGGCGTTATCCACCCAGCCGTTCCCGGGCGCGGCGTTCGGCGCATCGTCGTCGAGGTAGCGGAACCAGAAATTTCCGATCACTCCTCCGGCAAGGCGAACGTAGGGACCCTTGCCGATTTCCCGCAGTCCGTCAATGAATCGCACTGAAGCGATGCCAATGACGCCGCTCCCCGTGCCGCCGGTGTTGATATAGGGAAGCGAGTCAAACTGGAAACTGGGGCTGCCCCCCAGCATGGCGAATCCATTGATTTGCGCGATGCCTACGATGCCAACCTGGCCAGGCTGAACGGCTGTCGAAACCGTGGTGAAGCGCATGCAGGGAGGTCCAAGAATATTTTGCGCGGTCGCGCAGGCATTGCGGTCGCCAGGCAGCCCGATCTTGGACTCCGTGATGCCCTTGATGATAGCCGCAGGCGTGTTGATATTGTTGACGCTGTTGGAGTTCTGGAAGCTGACGTTGCTCATTTGCAGGCCGAAGAGACCGTTGCCGTCGAAATCCACGATGAAAGCAACTTGCTGGACGGCGGGGGCGTTGAAAAGGATGTTCTTGAACTGCACGCCGCTGCCAGTGGAATTCAGCGTCATCGGCTGGACCATCACGACCGGATAGGCCGAGCCGTTTCCGGTTATCAACGCAGCGTTCTCGAATACGAACGTGTTAGACCCGTTGGGTTGCCCGCCACGGAATAGGATGCCATTCGTCTTGACCACCCACGGTTGATTGATGATGACGCCGCTCGGCAGCCAGATTTCGGTGTTCGAGGCTTTCGCGCTGCTGAAGACGGTCGTGGCGTTGAATACGCCGCCCCCTGGCACGTAGACGGGTGTGCTGAAGTGGCTGGCGTTCGTCGCCGCCAGAAGATTTTGCGAGTCGTCGTGCAGGGCCGTCTGCCCGGAGATGGTGTTTCCTGCCGCGTTGGCCACTACGATGCTGGTCGTGCCCGCGCCCGAGACAATGGTCGTCGCCAGATACTTGTTCACCGCGCTCCCGGGAGCTGCCGGGATGTACGTGGGGATGCGGGTGTTGTCCATATTCGTCCCGCAGTCTTCGTAATACGGATCGTGGGACTGCACGACGAACGCGAGCGTGTTGTTGCGGTAGACCCAGTAGCGGAGTACGGTGTCGCCACCCGTTTCGATTCCGCCGATGGTGGACGCTCCCATCGACAGGATGTTGCACGCCAGGACCTTCATCGTGGCCGCGGCGGATTCACTGGTGACCGCTGGAGTAGTGGCCGAAGGCGAGTAGACCGTGAAGGTCGTGCTCGTCTGCGCGATGACGGTGTAGTTGCCGTTGAAGCGGTTGTTGGTGAAGCCGTCGATGCGGATCGGCGCGTTGACCTGGATGCTGCAGTTGCTGGAGCAGGTGTAGACCTGCTCGCCGTTCAAAGTGTTGTTCCAGACGACGCCCGTCAAATTGACGGTATTGACGCCAAGCGTTGCGGCGCCGGTTGTAGTCGTCCCAGCAGCAGAGGCCGCGGTGAGACCGCCGCTCAGATCTTCCGCGACGTATTTGTAGTTATAGGTAGTCGCACCAGCCGTCACCCCGGAGGGCGTCACGGTCGGCGCCGGAGGCGTGGTGAGGCCCGTGGCGGCGCCGCACTTGTAGAGCACAATTCCGTGCCCCACGTTTGTGCCAGGAAAAGCCGTCGCGTCTTGAAAATCGAGAGCAGCGGCGAGCGTCACGGATGTGCTGGCATTGGTGCAACTCGCGGTGGTGGACGGTGGCGAAGCGCTGAAGTAGCCGCCATACCGCGCCATGTCGTTGTAGGGATCGGGACCTTTGATGTGCAAACCCGCGTCCATGTTCTGGTTGGCGGTGAAATTGTTGACGGCATTGGTCTGCGCGCCGGCCCCGAGCGGGCCGCTTTCCACGCCGGCATCATCTTTATAGTAGAGGCGCTTGTCGGCGGTCTTAGTATAGAGATTGACGGTGCCGGAGCTGGCGGAACCGGGAGGAGTGCTTTGATTGGCGAGGTTGAGCGTGCCGCTGGCGAGATTGCCGACGACGGTGGTGTTGCCGTTCACCGTGAGATTACCGCTGAGAGTCAGGGAAAACGCGCTGATGGCGCCGCTGAAGGATGGCGACGCCGGATCGTTCGGCAGAATCACGTTGGGAATTTGCTTGGTGGTGATGGCCGGGCCGGAGATTTCGATTTCGTATTTGCCAGGCGCGGCGTAGAAGAAATAGTTGCCAAGGCCGTCGGTGGTGGTGGGATTGGCAAGGGCCTGTGTGAGCGCTGCATCCGAGTAGATCAACGCCAGCGGCGTGCAGGGTTGGCCGCTCGCCGGCATGGCGCAAATGCGCACCGTGGCTCCCGCGAGCGGGATGCCGCGCGAATTGAAGACGATGTCATCCTTGCGCGTGCCCTGCGCGTGCGCCGGCCCGACCGGACCCGGCACCACATGTAGCACGAGCGCCAGCAATGCCCAGAGAAACCCCATCGCGATTCTTGATCGTATCATCGGTTGCCTCAAAACGTTTTTGGATTCGTCGATGAGATATGGAGCTACAGCAGTTTGCGAGCGGTAATGGCGAGCTGGACGATGTCTGTTGTGACGCTGGCCGGGTACGCGCCGGCGGTAATCTCCGTGCCGCCGCCGTTGAAGGCTTTCAGCTTGAAATTGTTCAGAGCGCTTCCCGCAACGACGACGTAATAGCCGCTGTTGCCGTTTTGCGATTCGGCGAATGCCTGGACGATCTGCGTGGAAGGCAGCTTGTCGGCGACTTGCGTGAAGTCGACCGTGTCGCCTCCAGTGGGATAGTTTCCCGAAAATGTGAGTGTTCCGATGGCGTACACAAAATTGTTTGCCGAAGAATCGACGTTCAACGGCGAGAGCGAAATCGTGATGGACATGTGTTCTCCTTCAGTTTGTAGCTCACCCCTTCAGGGGTGAGGCTTCTCTCCGGCGATGGCATGGTGCTCACGCCGAACTAATTGACTGCCGCATCAGAAATTCCTCAGGCCTAAAGCCCGCCTGCGGCAGGCAGGGCCTGAGCTACAGAGGCTCAGAACGGCGTGTACCCACTGCGGGCGGAAAACGGCCTGCGGCGGCGAGCGGATTGCTGTTCGCGGCGCACGGCGGCGCTGACCAGATCCTCGATGGCATCGGCGGCCGCGTCATCCCACTTCTCGGCAAGCGGGCTGCCACGCGCCCAACCGGCAAGGGCTGCCGTGGCGTAAGCGATCGCTTCCTGGGCGTTGCGCACGAGCACGGGCGACGTCGCATCGGTGAAATCAGGATAGGCTTTCAGATAGCGCAGACGAATTTGGGTGTCCTGCGTCGCGCCGAGAAAATAGAGGCCATCGGCGCGCCATTCCCACACGCTTAGGGTTACATCTTGCACGCGCGAGGGCAGTCCACCGTGCTGCGTGAGGTCCACCATCTCGAGAAAATCGTCGGTCGAGCCGTTGGACCGTTCCCAGATCTTCACAGGCACGAGCAAATCGGTGGGGAGCTGGTTCGGCGGCGCCGTGGCATCAGTGATGGAGACTTGCAGCGAGGTGTCCGTCTGCGACACGGCGGTCACCACGAGCAGCGCATCATCCTGGATGAAACCGCCCCCACCGGCATTGCCGAGCGCGCGCTGCAACTTGCGATACGCGGAATTGGCGTACGGCAGCAGCACCGCGTCCGTGAACAGGTTGCCCTGCGCATCATTCAAGAGCGAGCGCACCAGCGAAGTGATCTGCCCGGCTGTGTTGTACGCGCTGGATCCGACAACTGGCATAGGTAGTCCTGGTAGGACAGGCATTCTTGCCTGTCGCTCTGTTCCTTGCTGAAAGCTCAACGAAGACAGACAGGAATGTCTGTCCCACTAGGATCAATCCTGCGGAAGGGGCGACTTTTGCAGATAAGCCGCAACACCGATCACCGCATTGATCAGGGCCGCAGCGGCAGCGATGCGAAGCGTCGCCCCGCTGCCCGATTGCAAATTGAAATGCTGCGGATCAATCCCCACGGCCGCAAAACCGGTGAGCACGCCGCCGGCGCCGCCGCTGATCGCTGCCGCAAGAACGCCTCTGAGCCAAATCTCAAATCGCTTCATAAAGTTAGACCACCGTTACGAATGGCTGTTTGTGGAACGCGGGGACGGCGTCGTCCATAACGTCGTAAGCCCATTGATCGTAATTGTTCTCCACCCGTTGCTCGCGGTCGTAGAGGCGGCCGCGGGACTTCGCCCGAGCAAAGTTGCGCGAGCACTCGATGGCACGCGCGATGTGCTCGGCGATCGTCGGCGTGAGTTGCAGAAATTCGCCGCGCGAGTTTTCGAGCGTGAAGCAATGCTCGTATTCGCCGCGCGAAGGATACGGTCCCAGCGCGGGAATGCTGATGCCGTTTTCGCGTTCAATCGTCTGCGCGTACCAGGCGCGAGGCGAGCCGTAGGTTTCCGGCGGCAGCCAGCGCTCGATGTGCCAGCGGTTCACCGCGGGATACTTCGGTTCCATTCGCAATTCAACCCGCTCGCGCAAGAGTACGCCATGCTCATCGCGATCCTCGAACTTGCCGCCGATCCACGCCAGGCGGTTCCAGCCCCACACGGCTCGATAGTTCGCTTCCCCGAAACGGTTGATACCGCCGGCGCGCTCGAGGCGGTGCGCCACCGCTTCCGGCGTTTCGTGCGTTTCGCGGAGTACTTGAATCATTTTGCGCGGGGTGAAAACTCCACCGTCTTTACGACGAATTTGCGCTCGCCGCAGTCCAGCATCAGGTCGGTGACTTTGGCGATGCGCGTCTCGACGATGGCGTCATGTTCCCGCACCGACGACCAGCACTGGAGCACGGCGCCAGGTTTAAGTTCACGAGGACCGGAGTCGAGCTGCACTCCGATGTCCGGCGCGATCATCGGCCGAAGGATGGCGACATCCTGCTTATGGTCAATGCGAAGAAGAACGAACACCAACGGATCGCTCTTGCTGCGCGCAGCGATCGCTCCACACAGCAAGAGGGTGATGCCGCCGATGAAGACTCTTCGCATTTTCCAAATGAGGTGAACGAGGCTGACAAAGTTACCGAGTGCTGGCGACTACGCCCCTAGCGGCGAGATTTCCACCAGTCACTAGTCACCAGTCACAAATGTTTAGTAGCCGCTGGGCCGCGCGAGTGTGTCGATGAACGCGCCGGTACGCGGCGAGTCGTCCCACACCTGAAACGCGGTGTCGAAGTAGAAGATGTAGCTGGCCGCGAGGCCGCCGCTGGCGCCGTAGATCGGAAACACCGTGTTGCCATTGACCTCGTAGAAGTCGATGTCCTTCAACACGGCGCGGCCCCAGTGCGAGAGGTCGAGGAAATCCACGCGGGTCTGGTCGGCGTTGACGCTGGACTTGATCGGGATGCCGCTCATCGTTTTGCGGCCGCTGAAGAGCATGTCGAGGTCGTTTCCGCCGCCACCGCCGCCTTCCTTGATGATTTGCGAAACGGTGATGCCGAGATTTTCCCAGGCGTGTTCTTGCTCCACCGCCATGTAGGCGATGAGCTTGCTCAGGTGGTTGATGCCCAGGGCTTTGCGGACTTTGTTGATCGCCAAGCGCACGTTGCTCGGAGTGAGCGCGGCGTTGCCGGCGTTGACGCGCGGCGTGGCGAGCTGCACGGGATAAGTGGCGCGGTTGAGGTTGAGCCAGGTGCCGGTGGTCGCGTTGTTCTGATGATATTTGATGCCGAACAACGAGACCGGGCTGGCGCCGCTGAGTCCGTCGTGAACGATGACATCGCCGTTCGTCAACCCGGCCGGATTCGCGTCGACGGTGATCGTCTGCGTTGGGCTGATCGGATCCGCGGCCACCACGTTGGCGGTGCCGCGGTTGGTCGTCAGCGTCGAGTCGTAGACCTGAATGGTCTGGCCCACGTAAACGAGAGCCGCGCCCGGAGGCGTGGCCATCGTCCATGTCGTGGTCGCGAAGGAGCTGACCGTGCCGAGCACGCCGTTGCCGGCGGTCTGCATCAGCTTGTCGAGAAACGCGCGGAACTGTTTCATGCCGTTGGCGACTTCGCGCTTGGTGGCGTTTTCGATGGCGCGCTCGCGGCCGGTGGTGGCGTATTCCACCAGCTTCGTGATTTCAATCGCGAAACGGAAGAAAATCGGCGAGACCTGCGCGACGTCATACGCCGTGCCGGAGCCCCGCCCGAGATCGCCGCCGTCGGCGTTGTACGACCCTGCTTTGCCGCCAGGATTGACCTGCAAGGGCAAGCGCATGTTGCGGCTGGAAATTTTCTCCACGTCGCCGCGCTGCTGGATCATGGTGAGTAAAATGTCGTCGCGCTCGTAGAGCAGGGGCACTTTGTCGCGCACCTTCTCGAGCTGCAACGCGACGACGTTCGCGTTCGCTTGTGCTGGCATCTGTTGTTCTCCTT